>NZ_JBEFAK010000090.1:0-20959 GCF_040137845.1 Nonomuraea sp. B19D2
GAACGGTCGCCTCCCACCTGTACAAGGCCTTCCCCAAGCTAGGCGTAGCCTCCCGCGCCGAACTGGCACGGCTCACACTCGGCGATAGATGATCGGCTGCGCGGCGACGCCGTTGGCCTTGAAGTTGGCCAGAACCATCAGCGTCTCGCAGTCATCGGCGTAGAAGTAGTTGAACAGGAAGCAGCGGTCCTGACTGCCGACGACGCAAACCAGGGCGGTCGTTCGCCGCTTCTGCCATCAGACTGATGTTCCGACCGTCACACCAGCAGGCCGACTGTGATCGTCTCCTCACCATGATCCCCGGACAGGGTGATCGACAGTTCCCATACGCCGTCCATGGTGAACACGTCCTGTGTGGCGACGAAGCGGCCGGGGTCGGCTCGCACGGTGCCGACCGGCGGCAGCGCGTGGCCCATGCTGGGCATGACCGCCGCCAGCGTGACCGTTTCGGCCTTGCCCGAGGTCACCCGTACCTCGACACGATCGGCCGGCAGCACGCTGACGGTGTAGTGCGTGCCCGCCACCGCCACACTCTCGGGGCTGCCGCCGATCCAGCGCGAGGTGACGGCGAACAGCACACCCGCGATGAGCAGGAAGACGCCCGCGTATTTCATCGATCTACCTCCATGGTGAAGGGCCGGGTCAGGAGGCGGCCTCCAGCGGCGTATTGGACCCAGGCCAGGTAGCGGCCCGGTTCGGGGAGCGTGAGCGTGAAGCGCAGTGCGGAAGGGCCGGCCGCCGTCCCGTGGGCGTGCGCCAGGTGGGCGCCGTCCCGGCTCCGGACGACCAGATGGCCGGGCATACCCAGCCAGAGCTGGATCTGCCCCTCCGTGGCGACCTCGATGGTCACCGGGCTTCCGGCGACCGGCGCCGGCGGGGTCAGGCTGGGCATGGCGACCTCCTGCACGGAGACGTCCGGCTGTGCCGTACCGGAGACTTCGAAGGCGCCAGTGAGAAGCTGCCCGCCTGACTGCTGCCGCTCGATCTCGGCGTAGGCCAGGTAGCGACCCGGATGCGGCAGGCTCAGCCGTACGGCCAGCACACCCGGCGCGGTCCGCAACGGATGCACGTGCCGGAAGATCACGCCGTTCTCGCTGGTGACCACGAGATGCGCCGGGGCCTCATGGTGGACGGCGAGGTCGTCCACCGGTCGTCCGGTCGCGCCGTCCGCGAGCCGCAAGATCAGGGTGAACTCGGCTCCCGTGGCAGGCAGGGCGGGCTGGGTGGAGAACCGGCCCTGCGCGTAGGGCCTGCCGGACTCGGCTTGCGGTGCGGTGCCCTCCGGCTGAGCGGGGGGCAGATACGGCCCGAGCAGCATCACGGTGACCGCGACTGCTCCGGCTGCGCTCGCACCGCTCACGAGGAGCCGGGACATGCTTGTGGCGAGCACGCCGCCTACCAGCAGGAGACCAGTCACCAGGAAGGCGCCGTCCATCACCATCGTCCAGGGAGTGCTGCCGGGCACCAGCACCCGGAACGGGATCAGCGAAACCTCGTCACCGGCACGCACGTACAGCTCGTGCGGGCCAGTGTGAGTGACCCGCAACGCGGCGGACTCCTTACCGGCGCGCACCGAATCCGCCGACCTGCCGCCGTCAGTCAGCGACCGTAACTCCAGCTGCAGGCTCACGGGATCCGCCGCTTCCGCGGCCACCCGCAGTGCCGACGGCACCTGCGAGACTCCCGCGATGACGAGCGTCACCTCGCCCGCTGCGAAGGTCTGCGTCACCCGCAGATCCGCTCCCGCCTGGACGACATGCGCCTGAGCCGGAGCGCTCAGCGACAGCACCAACAGCCATGCGACCGCCAGAAGCCGGATCGCGCCATTGATCGCTTTCATGAGCATGACACTAGGCAGAGGCTGCCGTACCCCGCCTCCGTCAGGTGACTGATATGCCCCGCATGCCTATCAGTCACCTGACAGAGGCGGCCGGCAGCGCACTCTTCCTAGGGTTTCGGCCATGACCAAACGACCCGAACCCTACTCGGCGACCGTCATGGCGATCCTCGCCGTCGCCTTCTGCGCCTGGGCATTGACCACCCTCCCCATCCAGGGCGCGGTCATCCTCGTGGTGGCCAGCGTGCTCGGCTGGAGCGGCTGGATCACCTTCAGCTACACCCGCCCGGTGAAGTCCAGAAAGGTGATCGCCGTCTACCTGTGCGCGGTCGGTTTCCAGCTCATCCACATGGCCGAGGAGTACACCGGCGGCTTCCCGCACGAGATCGTCGAGCTGTTCGACTCGCCACGCGACTGGCCGGAGAACGAGTTCCTGCTCGTGTTCGTCTTCGGCTTCGGCGCGCTCTACTTCTTCGCCGGCGCGGGCGCGCTCTACCGGATCCGGGTGTCCAACTTCTTCCTCTGGTGGTACGCCCTGGGCGCCGGCCTGCTCAATGGCATCGCCCACTTCGTTTTCCCGATCCTCAAGGGCGGCTACTTCCCCGGCCTGTACACCGCCGGCGGCCACTTCATCATGAGCGGCCTGCTGATCTACTTCCTCATCAAGGAAAACCGCCAGCTCAAAGCCGCCGAACAGGCGCCTCAGCCACTGCTGGCCAGGTAGCCCCCCCCAGTAGCCCCTCGACCGGCCAGGCCTGAACGGAGACCGCCGCCTTGACCCAGCTCGCCGGAGCGGGCGCCCTCGCCGCGCTCGACCCCGTATTCGCCCAGCTCGCCGTCGGCGCGGGCCACAACCTCTGGGGCCTGGCCCACCTGACCACGCGAGAGAAGGCCTTCATCTGCCTGACCGCCGACCTGTGCCACCCCCACCTCGACCTGCCCCTCGCCATGCACCTTCAGATGGCCATGGCCCAGGGGGTCGACTCCGAGGCGATCAGAGAGCTCTACCGCCACCTGGCCCCCTACGTGGGCTACCCGATCGTGGCCACCGCCTTCCAACGCCTGACCGAGCTCGGACTGCCCCAGGCCCAGGACGACAAGCCCGTCGAACCCACACCGCTGACCGGACCGCTCGCACGAGCCGTACGCGCCCTGGAGGACATGGACTCGGGCCTGGCCGCCTTCACCGAGGACCAGCTCGCCCAGCGCTGGGCCCGCCCGCATCTCAGCGTCCGCGAGCGAGCGCTCGCCTGCCTGGTCGTGGACGTCTTCTACCAGACGCTCGGCGAATCCCTGCGCCTGCACGCCGAGCTGGCCAGGTCGGCCGGGGCCACCGACGAGACCCTGCGCGACCTGCTCCGTGGTGTGGCCGAGTTCGGCATGCCGCGGGTCTGGGCCGCCGCACAGGCGCTGCTCCCGCAGCCGAAGGAGGGCGCATGAACGTGGTGATAGCCGGGGGTGGTCCGGCCGGGATGATGCTCGGCCTGCTGCTGGCCCGCGCCGGGGTCGAGGTGACCGTGCTGGAGAAGCATGAGGACTTCCTGCGCGACTTCCGGGGCGACACCGTGCATCCCTCCACCCTGGAAGCGCTGGACGAGCTGGGCTTGGCGGAGCGCTTCCATCAACTCCGCCATCGCAAGGTCACCACACTCAACGTGCCGCTGGGCGGCGGGCTGGCGCCCATCGAGGCGTTCGCCGGGATGAAGGTGAAATTTCCGTACATCGCCTTCGTGCCGCAGTGGGACTTCCTCAACCTGCTCGCCGAGGAAGCCCAGCGATACCCGAATTTCACCCTCCACATGAGCACCCCGGTACGCGACATCATCCGCCGCGTCGGCAAGGTCGTGGGGGTCCGTTGCGACGACGGCCGCGAGTTCCACGCGGATCTGGTCGTCGGGGCCGACGGCCGGAATTCTGCGGTACGGCAAGCGGCCGGAATGCAAGTTCACGAGCTCGGCGCGCCCATCGACGTGATCTGGTTCCGCCTGACCAGACACGCCGGTGACCAGGAGAATCTGGTCTTCCAGCTCGCCCGTGGCCGGGGCATGGTCGCCATCGACCGTGGCGAGTTCTGGCAATGCGGCTACCTCATCGGCAAGGGTGGCTTCGACGGCTGGAAGGCCAAGGGCATCGAGGCCTTCCGCCGGGACGTGGCGCAGGTGGCCCCGATGTTCGCCGACCGCACCGGCGAGCTGACCTCCTTCGAAGTGATGGGCTTCCTGGAGGTCCGGGTCAACCGGCTGCACACCTGGCACCAGCCCGGGTTGCTGTGCATCGGCGACGCCGCGCACGCCATGTCACCGGTCGGCGGAGTGGGCATCAACCTGGCGGTCCAGGACGCCATCGCCGCCGCCAACATCCTGACCCGCCCGCTGCTGGACGGCACCCTCGACGACAGTGATCTGGCCGCGGTCGAGCATCGCCGTGAATGGCCCGCCGTGCTCACTCAGCGGGTGCAGGGGATCCTGCAGCGCCAGGCGTTCGACGACAAGCGCACGGAAGGCCAGCTGCCCGCCCTGGCCCGTTTCCTGATCCAGCGCACGGCCATCCCCCGCTACCTGGCCGGACGTTTCCTCGCCTTCGGCTTCCGACCCGAGCACATCCAGGAGATCCCGAGATGAGCGTGGCGATCTCGGGCGGCGGCCCGGCAGGGCTGATGCTCGGCCTGCTGCTGGCCCGCAAGGGTGTCGAGGTGACCGTGCTGGAGAAGCATGAGGACTTCCTGCGCGACTTCCGCGGCGACACCATTCACCCGGCGACCATGGAGCTGCTCGACCAGCTCGGCCTGCACGACCGATTCCACAAGATCCCCTACGGGAAGTTCCAGAACGTCGGCTTCGGCAAGGACCTGCAGGTCGGCTCGTTGACCGAGCTGGGGCTGCGCTACCCGTTCGTCGCCATCGCGCCGCAGTGGGACTTCCTCAACCTCATCGCCGAGGAGGCCCAGCGGTACCCGAGCTTCACGCTGAACATGCGCTCCCAAGTGGTCGATCTGCTGCCGGAGGGCGGGGTGCGCTACCGCGACCCCGGCGGTGAGCACGAGCTGCGCGCCGACCTCACAGTGGCCTGCGACGGCCGCGACTCCCTGCTGCGGGCCAAGGCCGGACTGCCCGTGCGCACCATCGGCGCGCCCTTCGACGTGGCCTGGTTCCGTCTACCCAGGCGTGACCCGGACGTGGAGGAGTTTTACTACCGGGTCGCGCCCTACAAGTGGATCGTCGGATTCGACCGGCGCACATACATCCAGCTCGCCTACGTCTTCGACAAGAACCGGCGCGAGAAACTGATCGCCGACGGCATCGAGGCCTTCCGTGACGGCGTGGCGCGAACCGTACCGGAGCTCGCCGATCGCGTGGCGCTCCTGCGTTCCTTCGAGGAGGACGTGAGCTTCCTCGACGTGCAGGTCAACAGGGCCA
This sequence comes from Nonomuraea sp. B19D2, assembly GCF_040137845.1. Taxonomy (NCBI): domain Bacteria; kingdom Bacillati; phylum Actinomycetota; class Actinomycetes; order Streptosporangiales; family Streptosporangiaceae; genus Nonomuraea; species Nonomuraea sp. B19D2. The sequence goes on from NZ_JBEFAK010000090.1 coordinate 5,254, forward strand.
TCAGGTGGTACGGCAAAGGCCTGCTGCTGATCGGCGACGCCGCTCATGCGATGTCCCCGATGGGCGGTGTGGGCGTCAACTACGCCGTGCAGGACGCGGTCGGAGCCGCCAACATCCTCTCCGACGCGCTGAAGAGCGGCGGGCCGGTGCCGGAGCACCTGCTGCGTGCCGTACAGAAAAGGCGCGAGCTGCCCGTCGCGGTAATGCAGCGGCTCCAGCTCCTGATGCAGCGGCGGCTGATCGAGCCCGCGCTGCGAGGAGAGGTCGCGAACGTGCCCAAGATGGCCACGCTGATGCGGCGCGTCCGTCCGGCTCGCCGGGCCTTGATGCGGCTACTCGCCGTCGGACTCAGAAAGGAAAGCATCCGATGAACGTTGTCATCGTCGGCGGCGGTCCGGCCGGAATGATGGTGGGGCTCCTCTTGGCCAGAGGCGGCATCCAGGTGACCGTGCTGGAAAAACACGGCAACTTCCTGCGCGACTTCCGCGGCGACACCGTACACGCCTCGACGATCCGGCTGATGGACGAGCTGGGGCTGGGCGCGAAGTTCCGCAAGCTGCCGCAGAGCCGCCTCGGCGAACTGGAGGCCCCGCTGCCCGACGGGAGCAGGATCACACTGAGCGACATCGCCGGACTGCCAGAGCCGTACAACTACGTCGCGATGATGCCCCAGTGGGACCTGCTGAACTTCCTGGCCGAGGAAGCCGCACGAGAGCCGTCTTTCACCCTGCTGATGAACACGGCGGTGACCGGGCTGATCAGGGAGGGCGGCAAGGTCGTCGGTGTGCGCTGCGGCGATCTGGAGCTCCGTGCCGACCTGACGGTGGCCTGCGACGGGCGGCACTCGACCATCCGCCACGAGCTGGGACTGGCGGCCCGCGAGTTCCCGGTGCCCTTCGACACCTGGTGGTTCCGGCTGCCCCGCCATCCGGAGGAACGCGACGAGATCGCGCGGCTCAACGGTCAGTTCAAAGGTGACCAGATCGCGCTCTGCTTCACTAGGGAGGACTACTACCAGATCGCCTACTTCACCAGGAAGGGCGCCGACCCGCAGCTTCGGGCCGAGGGAGTGGAACGCTTCCGCGAGCGGATCGCCGGGCTGCTGCCGCAGTTCGCCGACCGGGTGGACCACCTTCGGAGCATGGACGAGCTGCACCTGCTCGATGTGAAGCTCAACCGGCTGGAGCGCTGGTACGCCGAGGGTGTGCTGCTCATCGGCGACGCCGCACATGCCATGTCACCGGCGGGCGGCATGGGCATCAACCTGGCCATCCAGGATGCGGTCGCCGCGGCGACGATTCTGATCGAGCCGTTGCGCGCTGGGCGGCTCTCCACCGCCGATCTGGCCAAGGTGCAAAAGCGTCGCTGGTGGCCGACCGTGCTTGTTCAGCGCTACCAGCAGGTGCTGCACCGCGCGATGTTCGTGCCCGCCTTCTCCGGCAAGGGCGCCCGGCCGCCGCGCCCGCTGGTCTTCCTGGCCAGGTACGTCCCACCGTTCAAGAAGATTCCCTCGAAGCTGCTCGCGTTCGGTCCCCGGCCCGAGCACGCCCCGGCGTACGCGCGGCGCCCGGAGCAGCGGCCATGACTGCGGTGGCAGCGCCCGAACGCCTGGACCCAGCCCTGCTCAAGCTCGCCGCGATCGTGGTGGTGGGCGCGCTGGCCTCGTTGCTGAACACCACGATCCTCAGCGTCGCCATCGACGGCCTCGGGCGGCACTTCGACGCACCCCTGGCGACAGTGCAGTGGGTGGCGACGGCCTACCTGCTGGCCATGGCGATGGCGATCCCGCTCACCGGCTGGTCGGTGCAACGCTTCGGCGCGAAGACGATGTGGATGTCGGCGCTGTTGGTCTTCCTCGCCGCATCGGTGCTGTGCGGCCTGGCCTGGTCGATCGAGAGCCTGATCACCTTCCGGGTGCTGCAGGGACTGGCGGGCGGAATGATCCTGCCGCTCGCGCAGACGATCCTGGCTCAGGCCGCCGGACCGTCGCGGTTCGGACGGGTCATGGCGCTGGTAGCGATCCCGGGCCAGCTCGCACCGATCATCGGCCCGGTCCTGGGCGGCGTGCTCATCGACGGCGCGGGCTGGCGCTGGGTGTTCTTCGTCAACGTGCCGGTGGTCGGTCTGGCCTTGCTGCTTGCCTGGCGAGCGATGCCCTCCGGCCGGCCGGAAGGCCGGCCGCCGCTGGACGTCCTGGGCCTCGTACTGCTGTCACCCGGCCTGGCCGCCCTGGTGTACGGCCTCGCGCAGATCGGCGGTGCCGGAGGCAAGGGCTTCGGCAGCACCGTGCCGGTCATCAGCCTGATGGCCGGAGTGGGACTGGTCGCGTCGTTCGCCCGGCACGCCCTGCGGACCAGGACCGCCCCCCTCCTCGATCTCCGGCTCTTCCGCCACCGCTCGTACACCCTCGTGACCACCCTGACGTTCCTGTCCGGAGCCTCGATCTTCGGGCCGATGTTCCTGCTGCCGCTGTACTACCAGCAGGTCCACGGCCTGACGACCGTCGAGACCGGGCTCATGCTCGCCCCTCAGGGGATCGGCACCGCCCTGTCGCTGCTGGTCGCCGGGCGGCTCAACGACCGCATCGGGGCGCGCCCCCTGGTCCTGGTCGGGCTGGCCGTCACCGTCGCGGCGACGATCCCGTTCACCCTGTCCGGCACTGGCGACCTCATCCAGATCATCACCCTGCTGATCCGCGGCATGGGACTGGGCATCGCGGGCGTGGCCATGATGGCCGGCGCCTACCAAGGACTGCGCCGCGACCAGATCCCCGGCGCGACCGGCCTGACCAATGTCGTCCAGCGCGTCGGCGGCTCGCTCGGCACAGCCGTCCTGGCCGTCGTTCTCCAACGGGTCGCCCAGGGCAACAGCACCCCCGCCGCGCTGGAAGGCGCCTTCGGCGAGACCTTCTGGTGGACAGTCGGCTTCGCTCTGCTCGCCCTCATCCCTGCATGGCTACTACCACGATCACGACCGGCCCCGACCGAGCCGGGTGCGCGTGGTGGCCGCGGAACGACTCACTAACTGGATCATCGAGTGCGACGGTGCCGCTGTGCGTCCAGGCGCTGTGAGCCGGATCACCCGCCGTGTCTGTCACGGTTCTCAGCGCCAGCCCGTCCAGACTCATGAACCCCTCCCCAACCGCACCAAAGGATCACCATGGTTCCCCTTGCCGACAGCACACCTCCGAGCTCCATCGCCCAGCCGGTGCGCAAGCGGCGCTGGCCCCGCTGGTTGGCGGCCGCGATAACGCTGCTGGTGGCCGCGATGCTGTTCGGCGCGTACGGCTGGCAGCCGGCCGAGGACGGCCGCGCCTTCCGCTCGCCGTACCTGGCCCAGGCCGGCTCACGCTACGCCGACACCCCGATCGCCCGCTTCCACTACATCCAAGCCGGAGCCGGCACGCCGGTGATCCTGCTCTCACCCGGCGGCACCACGGTCATCGGCTGGAAGGATCAGCTCGACGTGCTGGCCCGCGACCACACCGTGTACGCGGTCGACCTTCCCGGCCAGGGCTACACCCAGCTGAAGGACTCCGGCTTCGCCTTCGACCTGGATGCCATGGTCTCTGCCGTGGGAGCTTTCATGGACGGCATCGGCGTGCGGCAGGCCGCCGTGGCGGGCAACTCCTGGAGCGGCGGCTGGGCCCTGGCCTTCGCCCAGCGCCACCCCGACCGCGTCACCAAGCTCGCCCTGCTGGACGCCACCGGGCTGGACCTGCCCGGGACCTTGATGTGGGAATCCCTGAAGATCCCCGTCATCGGCGAGCTGGCCGTCAAGCTGTCCACCGGCAAGTCCACCGTCCGCAGCCTGGCCGAGGGCATGATGGTCAACAAGCAGCGCGTCACCGAGCAACTGCTGGACGAGTGGTGGGCGCCGATGACCTTCCGTGACAACATCCGCGCCACCTACCTGCTGGAACGCCGTCTTGACTGGACGCAGACCGAAAACGCGCTCCACGCCACCAAGACCCCGACGCTGGTGCTGTGGGGCAAGCAGGACACCATCCAGCCTGTCGAGCGCGCCCACCGCTTCGCCGAACTGCTCCCGAACGAACAGCTCGTGATCCTGGACGGCTGCGGCCACGCCCCCCAGCTGGACTGCCCAGACCCGGTCAACCGCCACCTCCAAACCTTCTTCACCGACTCACGATGACCGGCTGCACACTTCGCGCTCAACGCGGAGGACGAGGTCATCTTGGGACGGAACTTGTGCGCATCACCGGGGATGGCGACGATCGGCTGCGGGGTCGGAGCGGGAAGCGGCAGGCAACCAGCCGCCACCATGTCAGAGCCGCGGCGAGATCGGCCACCGTTTGGTAGTGGACACCGCTCATACCGAGCGACCTGGCCGCCTCCACGTTCTCCAGCCGGTCATCCACGAACAGGCACCGCTCCGGAACGGCACCGGCGACCTCGTAGATGCGCCGGTCAGGCTTGGCCATCCCAACCCGCGCGCTGCTGACCACGGCGTCGGCGAAGTGGGCAGCGCGCTCAGGCCGCAGGAGCCGACGACGACGAGTTCGGCACCGTCGGAGAGCTCAACGAGGCGCTGGGCGGCAGGGCCTTCGTGCAGGTCGGTCTCGATGCGCATGCCCGAGCCGCTCGAGCGGGTGCATGGCTATGACGGCGAGATCCCCCAGACGCCGTCATAGCCAGAGGGCCCGGAATCACACGCGCAGCGCTGGGACTACGGCCTAGGTGGCCGTCCCGGGCGACCCTCAGACCCTCATGGCCGAGAAAACCCCAAGCTGGTGCATCGGCAGGCGGTGAAGCAGCCCAGCGAGGAAGAACGATCAGCCGGCTGAACCGGGTGGTCCTCACGACCAGCCGTCATGCCGTGCGGGCGCGCGGCCGGAGCACAGGAGAACCCATCACGGCACCTTCGGGGTCAGGCCTTGGCGGGGAGGGCCGTGGCGCGGAGGGTTTCGAAGTTGGCGACGTACTGGCCGTAGATCCGGCGGTCGTGCACGCGCAGCAGGGTCTCGTCGTTGCGGCGCAGCGACGTCTCGTTGAAGTTGTGGCTGCCCGTGTACACCTTGCCGTCCACCAGCACGTACTTGGAGTGGATGCGCCCGGGCAGCGCGCTGCCGTCGGCGAGCAGCCGCAGGTCGACGCGCGGCTCGGCGAGGAGACTCTGCTTGACCTCCGGGCTGAGGATCCCGGCGACGATCTGCACGTCGCAGCCGCTCCCGGCCAGCTCGCGCAGCCGGTCGGCGATCGCGATGCGGAAGGTGTCCCACTCGGACATGCCCACGCGGATCTTCTCACCCTGCCGGCACGACACCCTGCGCAGGCTGTCGACGATGACGTCACCCTCGGCCTGCGGGAAGAAGGTGGCGACCACGGAGCCGGTGTGCACGGTGCGGTTGTAGTCGAGGTTCTTGCGCTCGGCCGCGAGGTCCTCGAAGTAGCTGTTGTACGCACGCGACAGCTGCCGGTCATCGGTGAAGGTGACGGCGTTGTTCCAGTACGTCGTGGAGTTCAGGTCGGTGAGGTTGGCCGACGACTGCACGACCACGTCTGAGGCGTAGCCGGTCCGGGAGAACAGGTAGAACTTGTTGTGCTGGCCCTTGTCGCCGATGCACGCAGCGGTGCCGCCCGACATCGGCCCGGTGCAGACGTGCAGCCAGGAGTCCGCCGTGATGTCGGTGCCGAGCGCGGCGGCGAGCTGGGCGGCGACCTTGCCGCCGCGGGTGTCGCCGTCGACGAGCACCTGGACGTGAACGCCGCGGTCGCGGGCCTTGATCAGCTCGGTCGCGAAGCCCTCGCCCGCCGCACCCGACATGACGAAGTGCGCCACCCTGATCCTGGCGCCCGCCGGGGTCTGCTTGATCATGGAGCAGAGCCACTGGACAATGGCGGCGCCCTCGCCCGCGACGGGGTTGTTGAACACGGCGCCCGTGGTGACCCGGACGAGGGGCGCGTCGGCGCAGGTGGCGTCGGCCGCCGCCGACGCGGGGACGGACCCGGCGAGCGGTAAGACCAGCGCGGCGGCGGCCAGCACGGACATGACCGTCTTGGTCATGGAGATCTCCTTATGAGGCGGCGAAGTGGCAGGCGACCAGGTGACCGGTGCCTCTTTCGATCAGTACTGGTTCCTCGTCGCGGCACCGATCCTGGGCCAGCCAACACCGAGTGCGGAACCGGCAGCCTGTCGGCGGCGACAACGGGGAGGGAACATCTCCCGACAGGACGATCTCGTGACGGTCGGTCTCTCGCCAGTCGTCGACACCGGGCGCGGCCGACAGCAGCGCCTGGGTGTAGGGGTGGGCGGGCTTGGAGTAGATGCTGTCCTTCGGGCCGATCTCGGCGACCTTGCCGAGGTACATCACCGCCACCCGGTCGCACAGGTGGTGGACGACGCCGAGGTCGTGGGAGATGAACAGGTAGGCGACGCCGAGGTCGCGCTGGAGTTCCTGCAGCAGGTTGAGAATCTGGGCGCGGACCGAGACGTCGAGCGCGGAGACGGCCTCGTCGCAGATGATCAGGCGCGGCCGCACGGCCAGCGCCCTGGCGATGCTGATGCGCTGGCGCTGCCCGCCCGAGAACTGGTGGGGATAGCGGTCGGCATGCTCGGGCCGCAGCCCGACCCGGTCGAGCAGGTCGCACACCTCCTCATCCCATCGTTCGCGTGGCACCAGGCCGCGGTGGATACGCCACGCCTCCTTGATCAGCCTGGATACGGTCATGCGCGGGTTGAGCGACGCGTACGGGTCCTGAAAGATCAGCTGGATCTCCCGCCTGAGCCGCCGCAGCTCCTTGGCGGGCAGCGACGCCAGGTCCTTGCCCTCGAAGAGCACCTGGCCAGAGGCAGGGCGGACGAGGCCGACGATGGTCCTGGCCACGGTGGACTTACCGCAGCCGGACTCGCCGACCAGGCCCACGGTCTCGCCCTCGCCCACGGTGAGGCTCACCCCGGCCACCGCCTGCACCTCGACGCGGCGCGTGCGGTAAGTGGTGACGAGATCGACGAGCTCAAGCATGCGCGATCACCTCCTCGGCGAAGTTGCAGGCGCTCGTGCGCCCGGGCCCGAGCTGACGGGGTTCGGGGTCGCTCTCGCGGCAAACGTCGCGGGCGAGCGGGCAGCGGGCGGCGAAGGCACAGCCGGTCACCGGCTTGCTCAGGTCCGGCGGCTGGCCGCCGATCATCTCCAGCGGCCTGTCGTCGCGCAACGAAGGCACGGCGCGCATCAGGCCGCGGGTGTAGGGGTGGGCGGGCCGCTCGTACACCTCGGGCACGGTTCCCGTCTCCACGATCCGGCCCGCGTACATGACGGCGACCCGTTCGGCGGCTCTGGCGACCACGCCCAGGTCATGGCTGATGAGGATCATCCCGAGGCGTTCCGCCCGCTGGCGTTCGCGCAGCAACCGCAGGATCTGGGCCTGCACGGTGACGTCCAGCGCGGTGGTCGGCTCATCGGCGACGAGCAGCCGGGGGTCGAGGGCCAGCGCAATAGCGATCATCACGCGCTGGCGCATGCCGCCGGAGAAGCGGTGGGGGTGCTCGTCCAGCCGCCGTGTGGCGTCGGGGATGCCGACCAGGCTCATCAGCTCGGCCGACCGGCTGCGCGCCTCCTTCCTGCCGAAGCCGCGGTGCCTTCGGAACATCTCGCCGATCTGGTAGCCCACCGTCAGCGACGGGTTCAGCGCGCTGAGCGGATCCTGGAAGATCATCGAGATGCGCTCACCGCGGAGCTTCTGCCACTGCTCGTCGGTGAGCCCGGTGACCTCCTGCCCCTCGATGCGGATGCGGCCTCCGGCCAGCCGGGCGCCGTGCGGCACCAGGCCGAGCAACGACTGCGCGGTCACGCTCTTGCCGCTGCCCGACTCGCCGACGACGGCCAGCGTCTCGCCCTCCTCGACCTGGAAGGAGACACCGCGCACGACGCGGGTGCCGCCGAACTCCACGGACAGGTCCTCGACCTCCAGCAGGGGGCTCATGCGCTCAGCTCCGTCATCGGGTCGGACAAGTCTCGCAACAGGTCACCGAGCACGCCGATGCTGACCACCACGAGCGCCAGCGCGAGGCCGGGCGCGGCGGCGATCCACCAGGCGGAGGCCAGGTAGTCGCGGCCCTGCGCGATGGTGGCGCCCCAGGAGGCCTGCGAGGCGGGCACGCCGAGGCCGAGGAAACTCAGCGACGCCTCGGCGACCATGGTCAGGCCGACCTGTACGGTCGCGGCCACGAGTAGCGGTGGCAGGCAGGAGGGCAGGATGTAGTGGATGAGGATGCGCCCGTTGGAGGCGCCGAGGACGCGGGCAGAGTCGACGAACTCGCGGTGCCGTACGGCCAGCGCCGACCCGCGCACCACTCTCGCGAAGATCACCCATCGGGTCACGGCAAGCGCGATGATCACGTTGACCATGCTGGGCCCGAGGACGCCCGCCAGCAGGATCGCCAAGAGCAGGCTGGGGAAGGCGAGCTGGATGTCGCCGATGCGGGAGATGATGCCATCGGCCCAGCTACCGAAATATCCGGACAGGAGGCCGAGCACCAGGCCGATCGACCCGCCCACCAGCACAGTCACCAGCGCCACGGTCAGCGACGTGCGCATGCCGGACAGCACCTCGGCCAGCAGGTCCTGGCCCACCTGGTCCGTGCCGAGCCAGGCGATGGCGCCGTCGGACAACCGGCTGCCCGGAGGCAGCAGCCGGTCCTGCGGGCTGGTGACCGCGGCCTCGAACGGGACAAGGAACGGCCCCACCACGCCGGCGACCGCGAACAGCAGCACGGTCCCGATGGCCAGCCGCGCTCGCAGGGGCAGCCGCAGAAGCACGGCGGTGTCGAGCGTCATGCGTTCTCCAACTGGATCCTGGGGTCGAGGTAGCTGTAGAGCACGTCGACCAGCAGGTTGAGCGTGATGTAGCAGACGGTGACCACGGTGAGGACGGCCTCGACCACGGAGTAGTCGCGGAAGGTGATCGAGTCGACGAGCAGCGAGCCGATTCCCGGCCAGGCGAAGACGACCTCGACGATGACGCCGTTGGCGATGAAGAAGCCCATCAGTAGGCCGAGCATGGTCACGACGGGCACCAACGTGTTGCGCAGCACGTGGATGTAGAAGACCACCCGCCTGCTCAGGCCCTTGGCCCGAGCCGTGCGTACGTAGTCCTGGTTCATCTCCTCAAGAATCCCCGTGCGCACCAGACGGCCGAGCCAGCCGACGAACGGCAGCGCCAGCGTGAGCGCGGGCAGCAGCAGGCTGGCCATGGTGCCGTCGGCGGTGCTCGGCAGGATCTGCAGCAGCCTGGCGAAGATCAGCGAGAGCATGATGCCGATCCAGAACGGCGGCAGAGCCTGCCCGACCAGCGACGAGACGGAGACCAGGTGGTCGGCCACGGTGTTGGCGTGCCTGGCCGCGAACGTGCCTGCGAGGAAACCGAGCACCACGGTGAAGATCATGGCCCAGATCGACAGGCTCAGCGTGGGGCCGAGCCGTTCCAGCGTGGCGTCCAGAGCGCTGCCGCCCTGCCTCCAGGAGTCGCCGAAGTCCAGTCGCACCAGGTGGAGCAGGTGGCCGAAGTATTGCGCGATGATGGGCTGATCCAGGGCGAGCTCGGTGCGGAGCTCGGCCAGTTGCTCGGGGGTGGCCTGGCTGCCGAGGATCAGCTCGGCGGGGTCACCAGGTAGCACGCGCAGAGCGATGAAGACGATGGTGACCGCGCCCCAGATCTGCAAGAGCGCCTGGGCGAGGCGGCGTCCGAGAAATCCGGTCATCGGCGGCTCGATCCGCGCACGGTGAGCGTCGGCGGGAAGAGGATTTTCTCCGGCGAGCCCGTGGCCGACTTGGTCAGCCGCCGCAGCATGCAGTCGACCGCCGACACCGCGATGTCCGCGGCGGGCAGGTCGACCGTGGTGAGCGACGGTATGACGTAGGGCGCGAAGGGGTGGCCGCCGTACCCGACGACCAGCACGTCCTCGGGGACGCGCAGGCCCGCCTCGTGCGCGACGCGGTATATGGCCAGCGCGAAGTAGTCGTTCCCCGCGACGAAGGCCATCGGGCGCTCGGCGGCGCTGATCACCTCGCGGGCCATCCGGTAGGCCTCGCTCGGGTCCCACGGCATCGCGCTCTGTTCCAGCCGCCTGGTCGGGACCTTGATCACCGTGTCCGGTCCCATCGGCAGCCCGCTTTCGGCCATGGCCCGGCGGTAGCCCTCGACCCGGTCGGCGACCGAGGAGACGCCTAGGTCCTCCTCCAGGAAGTAGATCTTCTTGGCGCCCTGGTCGAGGGCGTGCCTAGCCGCCTCGTAGCCGCCGCGGGCGTGATCGACGCCCACGAGGTCGGCATTCAGCTCGGGGATGTCACGGTTGATCAGCACCAGCGGCACCCCGGCCGAGCGGAACGGGCGCCAGTGCTCGGCGCCCTCCTGCACAGCCACCATCAGGACCCCGTCGACGCCGCGGCGCAGCAGCTCCTCGGCTGCTCGCCGCTCGTTGTCCAGAGACTCCTCGGTCGCCATCAGCAGCAGCGAGTAGCCGTGCTCACGGCAGTGCTGCTCCATGCCGCTGATCAGCTGCGCGTAGAACGGGTTGGACGGATTCGTGATCACCATGCCGAGCGTGGTCGCGGAGCCCAGGACCAGGGAGCGGGCGGTCACGTTCGGCACGTAGCCGAGCCGAGCCGCCTCCGCCTTGACCCGGTTCCTGGTCTCCACGCCGACGCTGTCCTTGTCCAACAGCGCCCGCGACACGGTGTTGACCGACACCCCGAGGCTCTCGGCGATGTCTTTCAGCGTCGTACGGCGTCCCTCAGGCATGATCGGCGGAGACCGTCCTGAACTCGGGCTGGCTGTTGGCCGCCGGGCGGAAGCCCTTGACCGTGGAGCGCACGCCGTACGTGGCGGCCAGCGCCGCGGGAAACACGCCAACCGCGTCGGACCAGATGATCTCGCACGCCTGGCCGTACAGGGTCTTGCGTTTGTCCTGGTCGGCGGTCGATTTGGCCTCGGCGAGGAGCGCGTCGAGCTCCTTGTTGGCGTAGCCCATGCGGTTGGCCGCCGAGGTGTACAGGCGGCCGAGCGTGTAGTCGGCGTCTGCCGTGGTCACGGTGTTGACCTGGAGCTCGATGTCCCAGTCGAGCGCGGTCAGCCGCTTGATCCAGGCGGCCTTCTCGATCTGCTGCGGCTCGACGACCACGCCCACCTTGGCCCAGGCGGAGATGAACGACTGGGCCAGCTCGGTAGCCAACGGCCCAGTGTCCCTGAACCACATCATCGAGGTACGGATGCCATCCGCGTATCCCGCCTCTGCCAGCTCCTTCTTGGCCAGGTCGGGGTCGTACTCATAGGGCTTCTGCGGGGCGTGTCCGAACACCGCCGCCGGGATGGGCGCGTCCATGACCGTCGCGGCCTCCCCGTACAGGTTGGCGACGATGCCCTTGACGTCGAGCGCGCGGGAGAGCGCGCGGCGCACCTTGGGGTCGGCGAACGGCTTGCGCCCGCAGTTGAACCAGGTCAGGAAGTAGTTCAGGCCCGGCGTGCTCTCGACGGAGATCCCGGAAACCTGGCGTAGGCGCATGAGCTCGTCGGGCGGGATGATCCAGGTGACGTCCACCTCGCCGTTCTGCAGCGAGGTCATCCGCGTGGACGCCTCGGGGATGTAGGGCAGGCGCAGGCCCCGCAGCGTGGACGCGCCGCCCCAGTAGTTCTTCACCGGGGTGAGCACCAGCTGTGACGACGGCGTGAACGACTCCACGGCGAACGGCCCGCTTCCCACCGGCTTACGGAAGAAGCCCGCCTTACCCATCTGGGCCGCCGGGAGGATGAACGCCAGCGTCAGGTTCACCAGCATCGTGCCGAGCGGCTCGGTGGTGGTGATCTTGACGGTCCGCGCGTCCGGCGCCTCGACCGAGGCGACCGCGGCCCACAGCGGCTTCTGCGGCCCGGTCGACTTGGCCAGCCGTTCCAGCGAGGCCTTCACATCGGCCGAGGTCAGCTTGCTGCCGTCATGGAAGGTGACGTCCTCGCGGAGCGTGAACACCCACGTCTTGTCGTCGGGTTGGGTCCACGACGTGGCCAGGCTCGGCGCCGGCTCTGCGCCGTTCCTGGTCACGAGGGTGTCGTAGATCTGCCGGTTGGCCAGCAGCGACGCCTCGTCGACCGCGCTCGGGCCGTGCGGGTCCAGATCGTTGATGGCCTGGTTGAACGCGGCGCTGAGCGGGGCGTTCTGGCCGGACCCCGAGCCGGGGCCGCCAGGGGCGCATCCTGCGATCAGGACAGTTCCTCCGAGGAGGGTGAGGAACTGGCGCCTGCCTACATCGTCCATGTCGCTTACCTTCTGTCAGCTCTGTCAGCTCTTGAGTGCCAGGTAGATCAGGACTTTCGCCTTCGGATCGCCCCCGCGAAGTGAAGCCCGCAGTCGCAGCCAGTGACCGAACTCCCGTACGCGCCAGGACACCAGGCCCGGCTCAGTGGTCACCAGCTCGGGTGTCTCCTCGTCGCACCAGTGCAGCCCGTCAGGGGAGATCTGGGTGACGAGGTGGAGGCTGGGTTGCTCGCCTTCGAGCTCCAGCGTGCGCACGAACCATCGGGCTTCGCCCGCCCATGCGGCTTCGTACGGCTCAGTCGTGAAATCTGCGGTGAAAGTGGCGTTCCGCTCGAGAACGGCGGTTTGAGCGTTCTTCATGCCGATGCTCACCAATCCACGGAGATCAGGGCGGAATCAAGGAACAGGAAGTTGCGGACGGGAGAATGGGTCCGCACGCTGACGTAGAAGTTCAGCAGGTTCTCCAAGCCGTCATACTTGTCCGGATAGTGCGGGACAGGGACGTCACGTAGATCCATCACCCGGTCGTTGACCTGAAGTTCGACGTTGGTCCGCGAGCGGGTGTCGAACTGCCAGCGCAGGTAGTGCCAGTTGACCTTGGTCGGCACCTCGTTGTAGCAGAGGAACTGCGGCTCCTCGTCCAGCGTGTGCCAGTCCTCGGGGTTGGGCGCGGTGAAGTCCTCGGTCGCCACCAGGTTGTCCTGGTTGTGCAGGTTCTCCCTTGGCGTCGGCTCGGGCACCACCGGGTACACCCAGCGCCTGGTCAGCTTGTTGTCCAGGTCGGTGTTCTGGTAGCGCATCACCGTGTGGTAGCGGACGCCGTCGCCGTCGCACAGGTCGGTCGCAATCGTGAAGCAGCCGAACTGCGCCTCCGACGGGTGCAGGTTCCCGTCCCACTCGATCTCGCCGAAGCGGTTGCCGAGGCTGGACTCTGCCGTCGCCGCCTCGCTCTTGTAGGTGAAATAGGTCTCGAACTGCACGATCCCGCGCTGCGCCATCGTCAGCCGGCGGATCGCCACCCCCGTGTGTCCGGTGACCGGCCTGGTGGCCACCTTGAGCGCGTACGTGCCGCTCATCGCGCCGTGCGTGCCGGTGTCGAAGAAGTCGCATGAGCTGAGCTGCGGCGGGCGGAAGTCGCGCATGTGCTTGTCGACGGTGTCCAGGTTGCCGTGGCCGTCATGGTTGCCGATGAGCTCGGTCCAGCCGTGGGTACCGGTGTTGAACTCGTCGAAGGCGAGGATGCGGGGCAGCGGGTTGAACTTCGACAGCTTCGGATCGGCCGCGATCAGCGCGCGACGCAGATCATCGCTTTCCAAGTCGTCCTCCTACGAACCAAGGAGGATTAACGTTCACGTGAACGTTAATCAAGAAGTTCAAGGAAGGTAACTTGTCCCATCCTGGGACGTCAAGACTTCGCTACAAAGTGGTCATCTAACGCCAGTCGCGGACACAACAGACGAATCCCCGGCCCAACCAGCGACCCAGGGTGCGCCCGTTGAAGGCTCATCTCCAGGGCATCCCGCTGGCGGTGTGGCGGTCTTCGCTCTACGCGAGCCTCGGAGGCGCAAGCGACCTGGATGGATGTCCCGTGCGCGCCGATCAAGCCATGACGGACTCACCAACAACGACTGATCCGGGACGGACCGCAGCGCCAACAACAACGCCAGCTCGGTGGACAACGACACCTCGCGTTCCGTCCTCATGTAGGACAGGGCAGATACGTCGTGCAGTGGCACCCTGCACCTCGCGGTGACGTGCTCCGGGGGCAAGGACCTGAGCAACAACAACTTCAACAACAAGGCGTCCTGCGTCGGCTTCCAGTGACCTCACGTCGTCCGTGCTCTGCGCGGCCACCGCCGCCTGCGCCGGATCCGGCCCGCCGCAGGCGGTTCCGTAAAATGTCCCGGCCATCAGCGCGCAGGCGCGCGAGCTGCTCCTCCCTCTCGACGCGTACAGGCTACGGCGGCACCTATGTCACTCCCATGTGTCGACAGAATCGCCAGATACGCAGCAATAGCGGCGCCGATCGCGCCGGGCTCGTAGCCCGGATAGCTCGCCTTGATGTGGTCTGCCAAGACGGTCGTCGTGGATTGGTCGATGAACGCAAAGAGGGCGGCGATCGCGGTGAGCCCCGCCCCGATGTACATCATCGCCAGTGGGGTCCGGTTGTGCGATCTCTGCTTCAGCGTCGTCATGGCATGAATTCTTCCGTGTGAATGGCCGGTGACGGCCGGGAGGCGTTAGAGCGTCACGCTGCATGTCCGGGCCGGATAGAAAATCGTTCCCCTTGCGCCCTTTTAGGTAGTCACTGTCTTTAGGCAGCGACTGTGATTTTAGACAGTCAATTCTAGTGACAGTTACATGCTTTAGCGTTTGACTTCCTGCTACCCTGATCGTATGAGCGGGCTTCGCGAGCGCTGGCGGCTCAAGGCCATGCGCGCCATCCAGGAATGCGCCCTCGATCTGTTCGACGAGAGAGGGTTCGCCGCGGTCACGATCGAGGAGATCGCGGCCGCGGCCGAGGTGTCGCCGTCGTCGGTGTACCGCTACTTCGGCACGAAGGAAGGGATCGTGGTCGCCGACGAGTTCGACAGGATGAGCCTGGAGGCACTCAAGGACCTCCTCGACCCCGGCGATCCCATCGGCAGCCTGCTCCGAGCCGTCCGCGCCTACGAATCCGCGCCGGACACATCTGGTTCCGAGGAGGCAGGCGAAGGCCCTCAGGCCGAGACGGGCCCGTGGCGCAGGGTCCGTTACTTCTTCGCCGAGCCATCGGTCCGCGTGGCGGTCTGCGCCAATCTGGACCGCGCGAGCCAGCGGATCGCCCCGCTGATCGCGGCGACCAGCGAGCTGACAGAAACGCAGGCTCGCGTGACCACGAATGCCCTCGTCTTCGGTTATTTCGCCGCACTTGAGCAGTGGTACCTCGACGGCGGCAGCCGCCCTATCGCCGACTTCGTCGAGGAGGGCCTGCGTCCACTGCGCAGCGTCTGGCCGTCCTCTGACCACGAACATCCCGCATAACAGTTGCACGCGCTCGCTTGGCGGCCGACGCCATCCAGACCAAATCGCCATCCTTCGACGCCACCTTCCCTCGAGTTGACATCCGCCGTCCGCGAGGGCGCATGCGCCGGGCCACCGACGGTTGTCGACCCCGGCGGAAGCCGATCCGGATGATCCTGCTTGCGCGGTCTGCGCAAATCTCGACCAGATCGCGGGTCATGGACATGGCGGGCGATTCGACCAACAGCGGATCGTGGGCTTTCCGCCTCGCGGCGCGTAGGCGAAACGTTCCCCATACGTCACAATACGGACAAACGTTTCTTGGAGTGCCATGTTGTACGGGCGTCAGGCGGAGCAGTCCGTCATCGGCGGGTTGCTGGAAGGCCGGTGCGGCGCTCTGGTGGTGCGCGGCGAGGCGGGCATCGGCAAGTCGGCC
>NZ_JBEFAK010000091.1:0-20420 GCF_040137845.1 Nonomuraea sp. B19D2
GCGGCCCGGTACCGCGCTGGAGGTCATGGCTGGTCATGGTCACTGCGGTGGATACCCGTTCTCGCCCTACTCGTGTCAGTTAAGGAATTTTAGTCCCATCTGTCTCACTTGAGCTTGGCACAGAGGGCTTGATCGTCACTTGCACCTCACCTACACCACCGGTAACAGCTGGGCGTAAAGCCACCGTGTGGGCAGCTCGGCGACAACGGCGATGATCACCAGCCGTACCCGTAAGGAACGTAGGGCAGCCAGCGGCCGTCTGAGCCGTACGAGACCACCGGCTATGGCTTGTCGGTTGTGGCGAGCGGCCGGGCGCCGAGCCGTTCAAGTCGCTGGTCGTTCTCGTCTCGCTGCCGGGTGAGCAGTCCCGCGGCGGCCATCCGGGTGGTCATCTTGACGACGGACGTTCAGCATCGCGGCCAGTTCGCGGGGGTGCGCCCGTCATGCTCCCACAGCGCGTCCAGGGCTCAAACGCGGGCGGCGAGACCGGCGAAGGCGCGAATCCTGGCGTTCTCTCTCGTGGTCTTCCATACCAGCCCGTAGGCGGCCTCCGGGGCGTCCGTGATGGGGAGGTAGGCGATGTCCGGCCGGGCGTAGTAGCGGGTGGCCTGGCAGGTGAGCGGAACCATCGCCTTGCCCGCCGCGACCAGAGCGAGCACCGCTTGGAAGGTCGTCACCGACGGCCCGCGGCGGATGGGCTCCCCGGCGCTGGTCCGCGGCGGGATGTGCCGGTCGAGCCAGTACGCCGGGGCGCCGTCGACGGTCAACACCGTATCCCTGGCCAGGTCGTCGAGGACGACCGTTTCGCGCCGCGCGAAGGGGTGGCGGGAGGAGACGGCAAGCACGTAGCTCTCGCGCAGCAGGACGGGGCCGACGGTGAGATCCGGCTCGTTCACCGGGAAAAGGGTGGCCAGCAGGTCGACGCCCTCGTTGCGCAGCGGCGCCAGGTGGTCGTCGATCTGTGTCTCCAGGGTGAGCTGGGCCTCACAGTCCGGATGGCGAACATGGAACTCATCGATGATCTGGCTGAGCACGTGTGCGGTCGCCGGGCCGAAGAAGCCGAGGCGCAGCCCTCCGCGAATGCCACGCCCGGCGGCCGTGGCCTTGGCTATCTCGCGCTGGATCTGCCGGTGGGCCGGCTCGATGCCGTCGCGGAGCTGGCGCCCGATCGGAGTCAGACTGACCCGCCGGCTGGTGCGCTCGAACAGCGCGGTGCCGATGCGGCGTTCCAGCTTCCTGATGATCTGGCTGGTCCGGCCCTGCGACAGGCCCAGACGCTCTGCCGTACGGCGGAAATGCAGCTCTTCGGCGAGGGTCAGGAAGGTCTCGATCTCCTGCTCGTCCAACCGCCTGCGCCCCCATTGGTGAAGATTGCTCACCAATAGTGTGCCAGATCGCGATTGTTTCAGCAGGTCGGCGCATCGAAGCTGGAGGCGCGTCACCGACCGTGACTATCAGAAGAGAGGCAGAAATGCAGGACCGATTCCACACCCCCTTGACCGCGGACAACGCCGCCCTCCTGCTGGTGGACCACCAGATCGGGCTGTTCACGGGAGTTCGCGACATTACCGTGAGCGAGCTGCGGCACAACGTCACAAGCCTGGCCAAAGCCGCACTCCGCCTGAAGCTGCCGGTCATCGTCACCACCACGGCCGCTGACAGCATGTGGGGACCGCTCATCCCCGAACTGCAGGCCGTACTGCCGCAGGAGCTGAAGGTGATCGACAGGAGCTCGGTGAACGCCTGGCAGGACGACCGGGTACGCGACGCCGTCGAGGCGACCGGACGCAGCAAACTCGTCATCGCGGGGGTCTCGCTCGAGGTCTGCGCCGCATTCCCCGCGATCTCCGCGACCTCGGCAGGCTACGACGCTTACGTGGCCGTCGACGCCTGTGGCACCTTCTCCCAGACCAAGCGGGAGACAGGGCTCCTCCGGCTGCAGCAGGCAGGCGTGATCTTGAGCGACTACGCCACGCTCGCCGTGGAGATCCTCGCCGACAACGCGCGCCCGATCGCCGGCGAGGTGTACGGCGACCTCGACATGCCGTTCGCCACCCTCGTCGGACAACTCACCGCGGCCTACGGCCGCTGACCCCCGGTGTGGCCTGCCCCGTCTCGAGCCCGGGTTCACCCGCGATCCTGGGCGGGGCAGGCCCACGTAACCAGCGGAAGGAGCCGCGATATGGCGGTCATCGTCTTCATGCACGCGTTCGGGTCCAGCGGGCGCGCCTGGCAGCCGCAGATCTCCCAGCTGGGAGACAGACATCGGGTGCTGGCTCCTGACCTACCCGGCCACGGCGCGACGCCCGGACCGTTCACGCTGGAACGTGCCGTCGCATCGATTCGTGCGGTGCTCCGTGGCGAGGCCGAGCCCGTGCACCTCGTGGCTGTCTCCGGTTCGGTCAGCGTGGCGCTGCTGGTCGCGCTGGCCGAACCGGCTCAGGTCGCCGGCCTGATCTTGTCCGGGGGTACGGCACGCGGCGGTGGAGACGCCCTGCAACGCCGCATGATGCGCCTGATGCCGGAGGGGATGATCGTGAGCATCCTCAAGGGCATGTACGCCGGAGGCAAGGCCGAACACCTGGATCAGGCCGCCCGGGACCTGCGCCACGCGGGTAAGGCCACCATCCTCACCGGACTGGCGGAGCTGGGCCGGCTCGATCTGCGCGACAGGCTCGGCGAGATCAAGGTCCCGACCCTCGTGCTCAACGGAGCCAAGGACAAGGCCAACCTGCCGCATGCCGAGGAGATCGCCACCGGCGTTCCCGGCGCCGAACTCCGGGTGATCCCGAACGCCGGTCACATCTGGAACCTCGAGCAGCCCGAGCTGTTCACCCACACGATCAGCGAGTTCGTCAGGTGAGCACGCTGACGCGGGCCAGGCGCTGCATGACCAGGCGACGCGTTCGCTCTTCACTCAACGGTCCGCCAGTCGAGATCATCGAATCCGTACCCGACACGCGACGCGGATCTCGCAGAAGACCCTCGCATTCTCTTCCTTGATCCATCCAGCGTGGATCAGGCCAGGCCGATCAACGCACGCGCGGGCAGGCCGTCGTTGGAGGCGCACGCTCCAGCCGCACCCCCACATCCCCGGCACCCGTTCAGGCCCTGCGGAGCCCGGCGAACTGCAGGCCGGTGAAACCCGCCACCACTGCCGCCTGGGCGATCACGAAGGCGGTGCCCAGACCGGTCAGCGGGAACCACCCGGCGATCAGCATCTCCGCGCTGGCCAGCACCCATGCCACGTTGACCACCATCACCGCGATCACCGCCGCCCTGTTCACCACCGGACGGCCGGCAAGGTGGAGGAGGGTCGCGGCGAAGGCGACCAGGAACGCGCCGACCGGCACAAGGAAGGCGGCGGGCAGGCCGAACATCGAGCCGAAGATCGGTGCGACGACCAGGAAGACGAGGCCGTTGGCGCCCGACCCGATGGCGTCCTGCTTGAGCGCGAACCGCAGCAACTTGGCCTCGGCGTTGGAACCGGCGGCTGTGGTGGACGTGGTGGCAATAGCGGCCATGATCAGACCCTTTCGTGGTGCGGGACTCTCTCGTCCCTGCTGCCACCGAAATTACGCAGGCCGGTGCCGCGCCGAATCCGTCATCGTGACGGTAGTGCCCGGTCCCGGTCACTCGCTCGCACACTGGTCAGGCATTTCCAGCACTGGCGCTTCGCCACCGATGCCATGCCGGAGGCATGACGCACGTTCCGCTAGATTTTCGGCCATGTTGTACGGGCGGGCTGCGGAGCAGGCGCAGGTGGATCGGCTGCTGGCGGACGCGCGGTCCGGGCGCAGCGGTGTGCTGGTGGTGCGCGGGCAGCCGGGTATCGGGAAGTCCGCGTTGCTCGGCCATGTGACCGAGCGCACCGCGGGAGTGCGGGTGCTTCACGGGGTCGGCATCGAGTCCGAGGCGGAGCTGCCGTATGCGGCCCTGCATCTGCTCCTGCGTGCCGAGCTTGACCGGATCGACGCGCTGCCCGAACCACAGGCGGCGGCGCTGCGGGGCGCGCTGGGGCTGGCTGCAGCGGCTCCGGTGAACCGGTTTCTCGTCGGCCTGGCCGTGCTCAGCCTGCTGGCCGAGGTCGCGGGCGACGGGCCGCTGCTCTGCCTGGTCGATGACGCACAGTGGTTCGATCGGGCTTCCATCGACGCGCTGGTGTTCGTGGCGCGGCGGCTGGACGCGGAAGGCATCGCGCTGGTGTTCGCGGGCAGGGAGGAGTTCCACCCGCAAGGGCTGCCCGAGCTGTGGCTGGACGGCGTGGACCGCGACGCCGCCGTCGCGCTGCTGGCCGAGTCGGCCAGGGACCTGGCGCCGAAGGTGCGTGACCGCGTCCTGGCCGAGGCGGGCGGCAATCCGCTCGCGCTCCTCGAACTGCCGTCCACGTTCACCGCGGAGCAGCAGGCCGGGCAGCTGAACCCCTTCACCACGATTCCGGTCGCCAACCGGGTGCAAGAGGCCTTCCAGCAGCAGATCAGGGCGCTGCCCGACACGGCGCAGGCGTTGCTCGCGGTGCTCGCCGCCGACGACACTGGCGACCTGGGCATCGTGCTGCGCGCCGCGGAGTCCTTCTCCGCCCGGCTGGCGGACCTGGAAGCGGCGGAGCAGGCCAAGCTGGTCACGGTGAACGGGGCCACGGTGGCCTTCAGGCACCCGCTCATCAGGGCCGCTGCCTACCAGAACGTGCCGTTGACGTCACGCCTGGCCGTACGGCTCGCGCTCGCCGAGGTACTCGTTGGTGGCGAGCACGCCGACCGCCGGGCCTGGCATCTGGCCGCGGCGACGACCACGCCTGACGAGGACGTGGCGCGCGAGCTCGAGCTGGCCGCGGAGCGGGCGCGCACTCGTTCCGGCTATGCGGCCATGGCCGCGGCCTACGAACGGGCCGCCGAACTCACTCCCGACACCGCCAAGCGGTCGGTACGGCTGGCCGCCGCGGCCGTGGCGGCCAGCGACGCGGGCCAGCCGGCCCGCGCAGGCGCGCTGGCCGACCAGGCCAGTGAGGAGATCCAGGACCCGCTGGCCCTCGCCCACCTGATCCAGGTGCACGCCCATCGGGAGTTCGAGCAGGGCAGCCAGGCCACGGCCGGTGAGCTCATCATCGCCGGCGCGGAGCGGGTCGCCCCGCTCGATGCCGAACGGGCGGCCTACCTGCTCGTGGAAGCGGTGCGCTGCGCGTGGTACGCCGGTGACCCGGGCCTGGCGAAGCAGGCGGCGAAGCTGCTCAGGGCTCTGCCCGAAATAGGCTCACCGCTGGTGAGCGGCGCGCTCGGGCTGTCCGCGCTGGTCAACGGCGAGCTGTCGGATGCCGTCACGCTCATGCAGGGGCTGGTACTCGCTCCGGATCTGTCCGGACTTCAGGTGCCGGGCCTGCTCTTCGTGGCCCAGCTGTGTGCGCCGATCGGGCGCTATGGTCAGGGCGAGGCTGTCGCGGCGCGCGTCGAGGCCGAGTGCAGGGCCCACGACATGGGCGGCTGGCTGACCGTCGCGGTGGAAACCCGGATGCAGGCGCAGATGTTGCTCGGCAGGTATCGCGAAGCGGCGGCCCGGCTGGAGGAGAGCATCCCCATGGTCGGCGACCTGGGGCAGCGGAACGGAGCTGTCGTGCTCACCGCGCTGCTCGCACTGGCGCGCGGCGAGCTGGGTGACGAGCACGGTTGCCGGGCGGCGGCCACGGCCGCCCTGGAACAGGCGGGAGCGCGCGGGCTCCGTACGGCTGAGGCGGTCGCGGTGGCCGGGCTCGGGCGGCTGGAGCTCGCGCTGGGCCGTCCAGAGGCGTCGCTGAGGATCCTGGAGAGGATTTCGCCCGCCAACGCGCCAGTGTCCATCTTCTCCGCCCCCGACCGGATCGAGGCTGCGGTCAGGGCCAGGGAGCCCGAGCTGGCGTACGAGCCGCTGGCGTACTACCTCGACTGGGCGGCCGGCGTCAGCGTGCCGTCCGCCGATGCGGTCGCACTGCGCTGCCGCGCCCTCGTCGAGGACGACGAGGACCTGTACGACGAGGCCATGCGGGCGCACGAGCAGGGCGAGCAGCCGCACGAGCAGGCCCGTACGCGGCTGCTCTACGGCGAGTGGCTGCGGCGGGCGCGCAAGCGCGCCGCCGCCCGCGCCCAGTTGCGCGCCGCACTGGAGACCTTCGACCGGCTCGGCATGGCGCTGTGGGCCGAGCGGGCCCGCGCGGAGCTGCGCGCCACCGGCGACGTCCCCGCAGCCCCGCGCCAGGCGGACGACCCTCTCAGCGTCCTCACGGCGCAGGAGAGACAGGTGGTACGGCTGGCCGCCACGGGCGCGTCCAACCGCGACATCGCGGCCCAGCTGTACCTCAGCCCGCGCACCGTCGGCTACCACCTCTACAAGGCATTCCCCAAGCTGGGGATCTCCTCGCGGGCGGAGTTGGCCGCGATCGCTACCTGAGCCTGCCGTACAGCTCGGTGATCTTGGCTTCGTCTGCGACGAGCGGCAGCTGGTCGAAGGTCAGGGTCCAGTCGCTCGAGATGCCACCGGTGTCGTCGACGCGCTCGATGATGCCGAAGCTGATCAGGTCGGTCTGGTCCTTGGGAAGGAGCGTGCCGTGCCATTCCAGGTAAGTCGCGCCGTTGACCTTCACGGCCTGTCCCGGCTCCAGCTGGACGTCGCTGACCTGGTCGAAGAACCTGTTCAGGTAAGCGAGCTTGCCCTGCGTGGTGCGCAGCGTGCCACCGTTCAGACCAGGGGCGGACAGCGGCGCACCGGTGAGCCGTTCCACCAGGGCCTCGGCGTCCTCGTCGTTCCATGCCTCGGCGCGGGCGACGAGCTCGTCGGGGTCGAGGACCGGCCTGCGGCTCTGGTCGGGAGTGCCGCCGTCGGCGATGTCGGCGAACAGGTCGGGCAACTCGGGGTCGAGCGGCTTGAACAGGGTGTGCCTGTCGTAGTAGCGGCGGCCCTGGACGACCTTGCCACCGTCGGTCAGCTGGACCCGGTAGACCGCATCGTAGGCGATCTCGTGCCCCTTTACCGTGGCCTCGTTGTGCGCTTCGAACATCACGGCGGGACCGTTCACAGCGATGCGCGTGCCTTGGAAGCGGAAGTCGGGTATCAGGCTGAGCGTTCCGCTGATCGCCTTTCTGATGGCCTCCTCACCCTGGAGCAGCGGCCTGCTCGCCTTCGCCGGCTCCCACAGCGTCGCGTCCTTGGACCAGATGTCGACATAGGCGCTCACCCGGTCGGGGGTGGTGACCTCGCCGAACGTGATCTGCCGCTTGATGAAGGTGCAGGCGTTGGGCGACACCCAGCCGCTGATGGAGGTGACCTCCGCCCGCGCCTCCGTGCAGCCGGCCGCTCTGTCCCAGCCCTCCTCAGTCGCCTGCGCCGGGCTCGCGATCGTGCACAGCGCAAGCACCGCCCCGACCGCGAGACCCGTTCCCGCCGCCCGCGTCGCCTTCATGACCTGCCCTTTCGATGTTCTTTCAGGTGACACCGAAATTAGGCCGATCCTCTGCGCGGCGAATCCGTCAACGTGACGGTAGTCGGGCGCGCCGCACCAGGCAGGTCAGGGAAGCGCCACCGGGTGAACCGCCCCCCACATTGCCGGAGACCGCCCTCGGCCCCGTCGGGCAGCACCACTCGGACGGTCATTCGGTGGGGGATCGGCGGGCCTGGCCGGCGTTGGAGCAGCGGTTGCGCGAGCACGCCGCGCGCTACCCGGCGCTCACGGCTTCCTCATCGCCGGGCGCGCTCATCGGTAGCGCCGACATGAGCACCAGCGCTCTCAGACGAGGTCGTTACCGCCGGTACGAGCATCCAGCCCGTACGCCCCAGGTCGCCGGCGGATGTCCTCCAGGTGCTCGACCGGTCACTCAGCAGCCGGCACCTAACGGACCTTCGACCGGTACTCAGCCCACAAGTCGACAGCCTCTTGGAGATCAAGAGCGGCAACGTCCTCGCGGGCCATCCCCACCGTGTAGATCAACCGGTCCGCGAGCCAATCTGGAACCGATTCTCTTGGGGGCGCTTTCTCCACCCGAATGTGATCGGCCAGCGTGCCAAGACGCTCGATCACCTGGCCGAGCTGGACGATCTCCGGACGGTCGGTACCCGCCTCGCGAACCCTCGCCGTCGCCTCAGCGTAGACTTCCGCGTCGGCCCGCTCACCGACGGCCCACACCTCGCAGATCTCCACCGACTTGTCGTCGGTGATGCGATAGACGACACGCCAGGTGTTGCGACCGACCACAAGCTTCCGAAACCCGGCCAGTTCCCCACCGAGCGGGTAACCCGCCTCAGGGTTGTCCAACAGGAGAAGGATCTTCTTGAGCACCTTGGGCACCGCGTCCGGGCCGATGCGTCGGAGGTCATCGACCGCTGGCGCGGTGAAGACGACGTCGGACACGTCTACTCGTCGTCCGGGATGGCGGCCAGCGACTCGCGAGTGTGCCCGAAAGCGGCCAGCACCTCATCGAGCGAGACCCTCTCCCCTGTGTCCGTGACCGACCGAGCGAGCACAAGCGCCAGATCACGCAGATCGGCCGCCGCCTCCTCCAACTCGTTGAGTCGGCGGATGCTGACCACCGCCGCCACCGGTTGGTGCCGACGGGTAACCACCAGATCGGCCCCCTGCTCCGCATCAGCCACCAGGCGGGCAACCCCTCGCTGGGCCGCCTCGGTGACGCTCAACTCAGTAGCGTCGTGCAGAACAGTCATACAGTAACTGTACATCTTTCTGTGCAGAACCGTGATCCCCCGGAGCGAGCATCGGCTCACACCTCACCGGTCGTCAGGCTCACTGGGCAGGACATTCCAGCTTCGCCCAAGCCGCCGTAGCCGTTTGGTGCTTTCCACAGCTACTGTTCGGACGGACCCGCCACGGCTGCCCTTGGCCGGATTTGCGCCCGCCCGATCAAAGCCTCCGAACGTGGTCTTCGAGAACCTGGCGGTGCACGCGAACTGGACCGTTACCAGGGCACCGTTCCGGCGTCGTCGAAGAATCCGCCGGTCGGTCCGTCGTCGGGCAGGGTTGCGAGGTGAATCGCGATGGCCGCGCCCTGTTGTGGTGTGCGGACGCCTTGGAAGCCGTTGAGGTCGGTGGCGGTGAAGCCGGGGCAGCCGGAGTTGATCAGGATGTTGGTGTCGCTCAGTTCCTTGGCGTATTGGATGGTGAGGGCGTTGAGGAAGGTCTTCGATGCCAAGTAGGCGGCGGGAACCGGGCCCATGTCGATGCCGGGGGTGGTTTGCAGGGCGAGCGAGCCGACGCTGCTGGACATGTTGACGATCCGCGGTGATGCCGAGCCGCGCAGCATCGGCAGCATCGCGTTGGTGACCCGGATGACGCCGATCACGTTGGTTTCCACGACAGCTCGCACGGTCGCGGGCTCGACCGTGGTCGGTGTCTGTGGCATACCGCCGGCGATCGCGGCATTGTTGACCAGGACGTCGAGCCCACCGGCATGGCCGGCGATCAGCTCGGCCGCGGCGGCGACACTTGCGTCGTCAGTGACGTCGAGCGGCACGCCGAACGCATCGGTCCCGGCCGCGCGCAGTTTCTCGACCGCGGTGTCGCGGTGTTGTTGATCCCTCGCGCCCACACCGATTCGCCAGCCAAGGGCGCCCAGGCCTGCGGCGATCTCGTATCCGATTCCCTTGTTCGCGCCGGTCACCAGCGCGATCGTCCGTTCACTCATGCCGTCGATCATGTTGCGGACTCGGGTGGGGCGTCCAAGACCGGTCAGGTGGGCGGCGATACCGCACGGGTATTGGTCGTGGTCAGCGCCGCATACGATGAGCTGGTGGAGACGCGGGAGTTGCGATACTTCGTCGCCGTAGCCGAGGAGTTGCACTTCGGGCGGGCGGCACAACGGCTCTCGATGGCGCAACCACCACTGTCGCGGGCGATCCAGCAGCTGGAACGGCGGCTCGGAGTCGTTCTGCTGCACCGCACCGCTCGCGCCATCGCCTTAACCGAGGCCGGGTCGGTGCTGCTACGGGAGGCCCGGCTCGCGCTCGACGCGGTCGAAGCCGCCGAGCGCCGCACCCGCCGCGCCGCGGCTGACCAGCCCGGTGTGGTCCTGGCCACCAAGGCCGGAGCGTCCACGGAACTCTTGTCGAAGCTTCTGCACACCTACGCCGCTGAACCGGGCGCCGTGGCCGTCGAGGTGATGCTGTGCGGGCCGGGCGAGCCGGAAAGTCTGCTGCGCACCGGGCGTGCCGACATTGCTCTGCTCCACCGGCCTTACGACACGACAGCCGGATTCGACACCGAGGATCTGCACACCGAACAGCAGGTCGTGGTCCTGCCCAAGGGGCATCCCCTCGCCAACCGGGCGTATCTGTCGTTAGTCGAGGTCAACGCCCAGACGGACCTGCCCCTGCCGCGCTGGCCTGGACGGGATGGCGGCCATCCGGACGGCCCCGGCCCGCAGGTGCGCGACCATACCCAACTGTTCCAACTGATCGCGCTCGGACTGGCCTGCGCCGTCGTACCCGAGTCGCTCCGAGACCAGCTACGCGACGACCACGCCATCGTGCCGGTGCCGGACGCACCGGCCGTCACGACCGTCATCGCCTGGCCGCCACACAGCAGATCCAAAGCCGTCGCCGACCTCGTCCGCACCGCGACACGCCTCTAGCCGATACCCGCTGCAGCACCGCTGTTCGCAGGCCGCACGACTGTACCGAGCATCACCAATGTTTCGGGATACATCCGGAAATGCCGCGTGGAGTTCGCGGGTTAAGGGTGAGGGGCGATCGTCATAGCAGCCGTGAGCGCGTGGCGGTGCTGGCCGCGCTCCTCCATGTCGTTGATCAAGCATTCCCACATCTTGAGAGAGGAGAGAACGCCATAGATGGGTTCCTCCCATCTGGCGGTCGTCGGGAGTGAGACTTCCAGCCAGAGCTTCCGCCTCACTCCCACTCCGCGCACTGTGAGCCATCACTCCCCGTCGCTGGTCATCAGGCCAACAGGACAGGCCACTCCCGTGCCGCCGATTCCGCAGTAGCCGTTCGGGTTCTTCCACAAATATTGCTGGTGATACTCCTCGGCATAGTAGAACGGCCCAGCGGAGGCGATCTCCGTGGTGATCTCGCCGTAGCCGGCCGCCTTCAGCACCCCCTGGTACGCCTCCCGAGAGGCCTCAGCAGCCTTCTGCTGCTCCGGCGAGTGGTGGTAGATGGCCGAACGGTATTGCGTCCCCACGTCGTTGCCCTGGCGCATGCCCTGCGTCGGGTCGTGGGCCTCCCAGAAGACCCTCAGGAGCTCCTCGTACGACACCTTCGCCGGGTCGAACGCCACCCGGACGACCTCCGCGTGCCCCGTGAGGCCGCTGCAGACCTCCTCGTACGTCGGGTTGGGCGGGTAGCCGCCCTGGTAGCCGACCGCCGTCGTGACGACCCCGGGCGTCTGCCAGAACTTGCGCTCGGCGCCCCAGAAGCAGCCGAGGCCGAAGTCGGCGATCTCCAGGCCCACGGGCGGGGTGAGCGGGGCGTCCAGGACCGCGTGGCGGGAGGGGATCGGCATGGGGTCCGGGTGGCCCGGGAGGGCGTCCTCGGGTCGGACCATCGAAGTCTTGTTTCCGCCGAAAAGCCAGCCCATGGCACTACCTCCACTAGGTCTCGTCCCACACTACACAGGCAGCAACGCTTTAGAGTGGCTACACGATTCCGCATAGCGGACGCAACTTGTGTTTAAAGATGGTAATGGCCGAAGATGGGGTACATGCCTGACCTTCGGCGCGGTGTCTTGTTCGGGATCGCCGCCTACACCGTGTGGGGCCTGTTCCCCCTCTACTGGCCGCTACTCAAGCCGTCCGGCGCCGTCGAGATCCTGGCGCACCGCATGGTGTGGTCGCTCGTCACGGTCGTCGCCGTGCTGGCCGTGCGGCGGCATTGGTCCTGGTTTCGCGCTCTGATCAGGCAGCCCAAGAAGCTTGGGCTGCTGACGCTGGCCGCCGTGCTCGTCACCGTGAACTGGGGCGTCTACATCTACGCGGTCAACAGCGGGCACGTCGTCGAAAGCGCTCTGGGCTACTTCATCAACCCTCTCGTCAACGTGCTGTTCGGCGTGCTGCTGTTGCGGGAGCGGCTGCGGCCGCTGCAGTGGGTGGCCGTCGGGTTCGGGGCGCTGGCGGTGCTGGTGCTGACGATCGACTACGGGCGGCTGCCGTGGATCGCGCTCACGCTGGCCGTGAGCTTCGGCGTGTACGGGCTGACCAAGAAGCAGGCCAACGTGGCGGCCACCGAGAGTCACGCCATCGAGACCCTGGTGCTGTTCCTTCCCGCGCTCGGCTACATCTTCTTCCTGCAGACGGGCGGTCAGGGGACGTTCGCCGACCACGGCCTCGGGCATGCGCTGCTGCTGGCCGGAGGTGGGGTGGCCACCGCCGTGCCGCTGATCTGGTTCGGGGCGGCGGCCATCCGGGTGCCGCTCAGCACCATCGGGCTCCTGCAGTACATCGCGCCGATCCTGCAGTTCGCCTGCGGCGTGCTGATCGCCAAGGAGACCATGCCGTCCAGCCGGTGGATCGGCTTCTCGATCGTCTGGCTGGCCTTGGCGATCTTCACGTACGACAGCTTCAGGACGGCGAGGGCCGCGCGGCGAGTCCGGGAATCAGCCGGAACGCTCGACCACGTAGTCACATAGCGCCAAAAGTGCGGACCTGGCGGGGACGTCGGGAAGGCCGGAGATGTCGGTACGAGCGCGGTCCACCCACGATTCCAGCTCCGCCCGCGCCTGCGCCATCGCAGGGTGGGCGCGGAGCAGGGTCAGCGCCTCCTCCACGTCCTCCTCAGCCACCGGCCCCGACAGCAGGTCGCGAAGACGCGACGCCTCCCCCGACGCCAGTGCGTACAGGACCGGGAGCGTCTTGATGCCCTCCCGCAGGTCCGTCCCCGGCGTCTTGCCCGACTCGGCGCCGGAGGACGCCACGTCCAGCAGGTCGTCCCCGAGCTGGAAGGCCACGCCGATGGCCTCACACGCCCGGCTGAGCCGCTCCTCGACGTCGGCGGGAGCGCCGGACAGCAGCGCGCCGAAGCGGCCGGACGCGGCGATCAGGGAGCCCGTCTTGTCGGCCAGCACACCCAGGTAGTGCGCGATCGGGTCCTCATCCTCGCGTGGGCCGACGGTCTCACGGATCTGCCCCTGTACGAGGCGGGAGAACGTCTGCGCCTGGATGCGGATCAGCTCGGGGCCGAGGTCCGCGAGGATGTCGGACGCCTGGGCGAACAGGTAGTCGCCGGTGAGGATGGCCACGGTGTTGTCCCACCGGGCGTTGGCGGACGGTGAGCCCCGGCGTACCGGGGCCTCGTCCATGACGTCGTCGTGGTAGAGCGAGCCCAGATGGGTCAGCTCGATCACCACCGCGCCGGGCACCACGCCTGGCGCGGAAGGATCGCCGAACTGCGCGGCGAGCAGCACCATCAGCGTGCGGAACCGCTTGCCGCCGGCCTCGATGAGGTGCTTGGACGCCTCCGTGACGAAGGCGTCCTCGCTCTCCACCGACGAGCGCAGGAGTTTCTCGACCGCAGCCATTCCGTTGGCCAGGTCCTGCGCCAACCGCTCGTCCTCGATGGGAAGGTCAATCACGGGAGGCGCAGACATACGAGATCCCCTTATCTGATGAACAGGCTGCGAGCAGCGTCGTTGGCAACACCGAGCACGGACTCCGGGTAGAGCCCCACCCCTACGGTAACCAGCAGGGAGACGGCGATGACGGCCACGGTCCCCATAGTGGGCACCGCGATCGCCGGGCCGTCGGCCGCGGGCTCGCTGAAGAACATCAGCACGATGACGCGGACGTAGAAGAACGCGGCGATGGCCGAGGCCACCACACCCACCACGACCAGGCCGGCCATCCAGCCGCCCATCGAGTCGCCGGGCTGCGTCCCGCTGCTCAGCGCGGCCGCGAAGACGGCGTACTTGCCGAAGAAGCCGCTCGTCATCGGGATGCCGGCGAAGGCCAGCAGGAAGAAGGCGAACACCCCGGCCAGCACCGGCGCGCGCTTGCCGAGACCGGCCCAGCGCGACAGGTGCCCGGCCTCGCCGCCCGGGTCACGTATGAGCGTGACCACCGCGAACGCGCCCACCGTGGTGATGCCGTAGACCGCCAGGTAGAACAGGATGGCCTTCAGCGAGACGGCGTTCTGCTCGGCGGAGCCGAACGTGGCCATCACGCCGACGAGCAGGAAGCCCGCGTGCGCGATGGACGAGTAGGCCAGCATCCGCTTGATCTCGGTCTGCGTGATCGCCAGGATCGAGCCAACGATCATGGTGAGCGCGGCGACGCCCCAGATAATCGGCCGCCAGTTCCAGTCGAGGTTGCCCAGACCCACCCAGAACACCCGCAGCACGGCGCCCACGGCCGCGACCAGCGTGCCGGAGGCCATCAGAGCGGTGATCGGGGTCGGAGCGCCCTGGTAGACGTCCGGCTTCCAGGCCTGGAACGGCGCGGCGCCGATCTTGAACAGCAGGCCCACGCCGAGCAGCGCGAGCCCGAGCATCAGGATCGGGTCGAGCGAGGCGCTCTTGGCCATGGCCTCGTTGATGCCCGGCAGCGATACGGTGCCCGCGAAGCCGTACACCATCGCGGTGCCGTACAGGAAGAACGCCGAGGAGAACGCGCCGAGCAGGAAGTACTTCATCGACGCCTCCTGCGACAGCAGGCGGCGCCGGCGGGCCAGGCCGCACAGCAGGTAGAGCGGCAGCGACATGACCTCGAGGCCGACGAACATCGTCAGCAGGTCGTGGGAGGCAGGGAAGAGCAGCATGCCGCCCACCGCGAACAGCACCAGCGGGTACACCTCGGTGTGCCCGCCGCCCTGCGTCTCGGCCTCCTCCTCGTCGGCGCTGCCGGGCACGGCCGCGGCCGAGGCGACGAAGTGGCCCTCGTCGTTGATCAGCAGCACGCACACGAACGACAGGACGAGGATGACGCCCCAGATGAACAGGGCGGGCCCGTCCACCGCGACCGCGCCCATGGCGACCGGCGCGGTCGGCACGTTGCCGCGCAGGACCTGCACAAGCACGAGCATGAACGCGCCGAACAGGCTCAGCAGGGTGAGCGGTACGTGGATCGACTTACGCAGGTACCGAGGCGCGAACGCCTCGACCAGCACGCCGATGACGGCCGCGCCGAAGACCACCAGCAGCGGCGCCAGCGTGCCGTACTCGATCGTCGGCGCTGGGATGGAGGAGTTCACTGACCTGTCCCCTTCTCAGCGATGGTGGAGGTCGGCACATGCACGTTGGTCAGCGTCTGCTGCACCGACGGGTTGATCACGTCGAGCAGCGGCTTGGGGAAGAAGCCGAACCCGATGATCAGTGCAACGAGCGGAGCCAGCACCCAGACCTCGCGGGCGTTCAGGTCCTTGAACGCCTTGACCGGCTCGGCCGTCGGCCCGTTCAGGGTGCGCTGGACCATCCACAGGATGTAGACGGCGGCGAGGATCACGGCCACCGCGGAGATCACCGCGGCCACCGTCAGGGCCCCGGAGCCGTGGGCCTGGCTGGAGTACGTGCCGATCATGACCATGAACTCGCTCACGAACGACGAGAGCCCCGGCAGCGAGAGACCGGCCAGACCGGCGACCAGGAAGAAGCCCGCGAGCAGCGGGGCGACCTTCTGCACGCCTCCGTAGTCACCGATGAACGGCGAGCCGCGCCTGGCGATGAGGAACCCGGCGGCCAGGAACAGCGCGCCGGTGGCGAAGCCGTGGTTGACCATGTAGAGGGCCGCGCCGGACTGGGCCACGGACGACATGGCGAACACGCCGAGCACGATGAACCCGAAGTGGGAGATCGACGTGTACGCGATGAGCCGCTTCATGTCGGTCTGCCCGATGGCCACGATGGCGCCGTAGATGATGCTGATGACCGCCAGCACGACGATCGGCGTCGTGAACGCCTTCGACGCGTCGGGGAACAGCTCCAGGCAGAAGCGGAGCATCCCGAACGTGCCGACCTTGTCCAGCACACCCACCAGCAGCACGGCGGCGCCGGCCGGAGCCTGCGCGGCCGCGTCGGGCAGCCAGGTGTGCACCGGCCAGAGCGGGGCCTTGATCGCGAAGGCGATGAAGAAGCCGCCGAACAGCCACTTCTGCATGGCCGGGTCCTGAATGGCCCCGACCAGCTCGGGGAACATGAACGTGCTCTTGCCCGCGGCGAAGTACAGCCCGATGACCGCGACCAGCATGAGCAGGCCGCCGAACAGGGAGTACAGCAGGAACTTGACGGCCGCGTAGGACCGCTGGGCGCCGCCGTACGACCCGATCATGAAGTACATCGGGATCAGCATGGCTTCGAAGAAGACGTAGAAGAGGAAGATGTCGGTCGCCGCGAAGACGCCGATCATCATCGTCTCCAGCACCAGGAGCAGCGAGAAGTAGGTCTTCACCGACCGCTTGGGCGTGATGAGCGTGCCGTCGGCGGTCTTGACCCCGTCGGCGTCGTGCCAGGAGGCCAGCACCACGATCGGCACCAGCACCACCGACAGGGCGATCAGCACGAGCGCGACGCCGTCGACGCCGACTCCGAACTTCACGCCGAAGCTCGGGATCCAGTTGTACTCGGCGGTGAACTGGAACCGAGGGCCCGTCGGCTTGTACCCGGCGGCCATGACACCCGTGAGGACCAGCGTCAGCAGCGAGACCAGCAGCGTGACCTGCTTGGCCAGCTTGTCACTGCCCTTGGGAAGCAGGGTCACCACGATGGCGCCCACCACGGGCACCGCCATGAGTATCGGAAGCCAGGGTGACATCAGATGTTCCCAACGAGGAGCAGGGCGCCGGTCAGCAGGGCGGCACCGATGAAGATGGACAGCGCGTACGTTCTGGCGAAGCCCGTCTGGAGTCTCCGCAAGCGCCCGGAGCTGCCGCCGATGCCCGCGGCCAGACCGTTGACCAGCCCGTCGATGCCGCGGTTGTCGAAGAACACCGCGATCCGGGTCAGCCACTGGCCGGGACGCATGAAGAGCGACTCGTTGAGCGCGTCACCGTACAGGTCACGCCGGGCGAACGTGGTGAGGAACGACCCGCGCGGCTGCACGGCCGGCACCTCGGCCCGGCCGTACTTCACCCAGGCGAAGGCCGCGCCGACCGCGACGAGTGCGAGCGTGGCGAGACCGGGCGTGCTGGCGAAGTGGAAGGCGGGCAGCTCCTCCGGCCGGCCGACGGCCGGGGCGAGGAACAGCATGAGCCGGTTGCTCAGGATGAGGTAACCGCCAAGCCCGATCGAGCCGATCGACAGGATGATCAACGGCCAGGTCATGACGGCCGGCGACTCGTGCGGGTGGGCGTCCTCCGCCCAGCGCTTCTCGCCGAAGAAGGTCATGAAGACCATCCGCGACATGTAGAAGCCGGTGATGCCGGCGCCCAGCACGGCCAGCCAGCCGAGGACCTGGTTGTGCTCGACGGCGGTCTCGATGATGCCGTCCTTGGTGAAGTAACCGGACAGCAGCGGGAAGCCGATGATCGCCAGGTAGCCGATGAAGAACGTGACGAAGGTGACCGGCATGAACTTGCGCAGCCCGCCGTACTTCCGCATGTTCACCTCGTCGTTCATGCCGTGCATGACCGAACCGGCGCCGAGGAACATGTCGGCCTTGAAGAAGCCGTGCGTGATCAGGTGGCCGATCGCGAACGCGTACCCGGCGGGGCCGAGGCCCGCGCCGAGCATCATGTAGCCGATCTGCGACATCGTCGAACCGGCCAGGCCCTTCTTGATGTCGTCCTTCGCGCAACCGATGATCGCACCGGCGAGCAGCGTGGCCGCGCCGACGATGGCCACCGCGAGCGCGGCGCCCGAGCCCTCGTGGAAGAAGAACGCCCCGGAGCGGACCACCAGGTAGACGCCGGCGGTGACCATGGTCGCCGCGTGGATCAGGGCCGACACGGGGGTCGGGCCCTCCATGGCGTCCAGGAGCCAGGACTGCAGCGGGAGCTGCGCGGACTTGCCGCACGCGCCGAGGAGCAGCAGCAGGCCGATGGCCAGCGTGGTGCCGTTCTCGACGCCGGTCGTCTTGGCCGCGAGGTCCTTGAAGGCCAGCGTGCCGAACGTCGTCCAGATGACGAACATGCCGACCAGCAGGCCGAAGTCGCCGACGCGGTTGACCACGAACGCCTTCTTCGCGGCGACCGCCGCCGACGGCTTGAACTGCCAGAACCCGATCAGCAGGTACGAGGCCAGACCGACGCCCTCCCAGCCGATGAACAGGCCGACGTAGTTGTCGGCCAGCACCAGCAGGAGCATCGCGGCCACGAACAGGTTCAGGTAGGCGAAGAACCTGCGCCGGTGCTCGTCATGGGCCATGTAGCCGATCGAGTAGATGTGGATCAGCGAGCCCACACCGGTGATCAGCAGCGCGAAGCTGATCGACAGCGGGTCGATCAGCAGTCCCATCTTCACCAGGCCGGGGATGAAGTCGTAAAGCTCGACGGCCCGCCGGCGCTCCTCTTCCCCGAACCCGATGAGTTGGAAGAACGCCAGCACCGCCACGACGAACGAGGCGAGGGACATGGCCACGCCCAGCAGATGGCCCCAGCGGTTCGTGAACCGGCCGAACGCCAGCAGGATGAACGCCCCCACCAAGGGGAAGGCGATCATCAGCCAGGCGTTGCCGATCACCCCGCCGGTGTGCTGGACGATCTCAGCAACATGAGATTCCACCAGTCACCTCTTAGTACTTCAGCAGGTTCGCGTCGTCGACAGACGCGGACCTGCGGGTTCGGAAGATCGTCACGATGATGGCCAGGCCGACCACGACCTCGGCCGCGGCCACCACCATCACGAAGAACGCGATGATCTGGCCCTCCAGGTTGCCGACCTGCCTGGAGAAGGTGACGAACGCGAGGTTGCAGGCGTTGAGCATGAGCTCCACGCACATGAACACCACGATCGCGTTACGCCTGATGAGCACGCCCAGCGCGCCGATGCCGAACAGCAGGGCGGACAGTACGAGGTAGTGCGTCGTCACTTGGTCACCTCATTGTTCTGCTCGACGCCGCGCGGCTCGATGCCGCGCTCCTCTGCGTCCTCCTCGGCCGTGTGCTGGATGGCCTCGGCGAGCCTCGGGTCCTCGGGCAGGTGGCCGTGCTCGACGTCGTAGCGCGCGATGTAGCGGTTGACCGAGGACTCGGCGGCCGTCCCGTCGGGCAGCAGCGCCGGCATGTCGATGGCGTTGCTCCTGGCGTAGGTGCCGGGGCCCGGCAGCGGCGACGGGTGGTCGCCGAGGAACCGGGCGCGGGCCAGGTCCTTCTGCGTGGGCTTCTCGGTCAGCTTCTCGCGGTGCGCCAGCACCATCGCGCCCAGCGCCGCCGTGATCAGCAGCGCCGAGGTGATCTCGAACGCGAACACGTACTTGGTGAACAGCTGCAGCGCGATCGAGCGGATGTAGCCGCCCTGCGCCGTGGCCTGCGCCAGCCCGGCCTGGTCCGCGAAGACCGCGTTGCCGATGGCCAGTCCGATCAGCGCCACGAAGCCGAGCGACGCGATGGCCGCCCAGAAGCGCTGGCCCTTCAGCGTCTCGACGAGGGAGTCGGAGGAGTCGACGCCCACCAGCATGAGCACGAACAGGAACAGCATCATGATCGCGCCGGTGTAGACGATGATCTGCACCGCGGCCAGGAAGGGCGCGTCCTGCACGGCGTACAGGACCGCGAGGCTGAGCATCACCGTGCCGAGCATCAGCGCGGAGTACACGGCCTTCCTGTTGAAGACCATGCCGAGCGCGGCGCCGACGGACACGACGGCGAGCACCCAGAACGTGATGGTCTCACCCATTGGTCCGCCCCAGCCGGTAGTAGTCCTCTTCGGTCTCACCGAGCCGCATGGGGTGCGGCGGCTGCTCCATGCCCTGGGTCAGGGGCGCGAGGAGCATCTCCTTGGTGAAGATGAGGCTCTCGCGCGTGGTGTCGGCGAGCTCGTACTCGTTGGTCATGGTGAGCGCGCGGGTCGGGCAGGCCTCGATGCACAGGCCGCACAGGATGCACCGCAGATAGTTGATCTGGTACGTGCGCCCGTAACGCTCGCCCGGCGAGTAGCGCTCCTCATCGGTGTTGTCCGCGCCCTCGACATAGATCGCGTCGGCCGGACACGCCCAGGCGCACAGCTCGCACCCGACGCACTTCTCCAGCCCGTCAGGCCAGCGGTTGAGCTGGTGACGCCCGTGGAAGCGAGGGGCCGTCGGCCTCTTCTCCTCCGGGTAGTTCACCGTGACGGGCTTCTTGAACATTGTGTGGAAGGTGACCCCGAAGCCCTTGACGGGGTTCAGCCAATCAGTTAGTCCCACTGGGAATCTCCTTGCGCTGCACCCCGTGGTAGTGCGGCAGATCGAGCGGCGGCACCGGGAAGCCGCCGGCCGTCGGCTCTTCGGACAGTTCCTCGAACTCGGCCTCGACCTGAGCCTTCCTGGCCTCCTTGCGCCGCTGGTTGACGGTGTCGAACCGCATCCAGATGG
>NZ_JBEFAK010000092.1:0-19198 GCF_040137845.1 Nonomuraea sp. B19D2
GACGAACGACGACACCTTGCCGATGAACACCCCGTCGCACACCCCAGCGGCGGGGTGTTCTCGTCGCCGATCGTCGGCACCGTCAGTGCCTGCTTCGTCGGCATTTTCAGCGCCGGGCAACATACGGGTCAGCCCGAACGCTTCTGGCGGTTACGCTCGGCGATGGCATCGGTGAGGTCGTCGAGTCGGATGCCGCGCCGGGTGACGGGCTTGCCGTCGATGCGGCGGCCGATGTCACCCACGCGCAGGCCGTACGGCTTGAGGGCGCTGGTGAGCTGTTCGGACTTCCAGCCGGTGTAGACGTCGGGTCGGAGTTCGGTCAGGCGGGTGCACAGGGCTTCGTTCCAGGCCGCGTTCTCCCCGACCGGCCAGATCTCGGCGAGGTCGGCCAGGACGTCGAAGACGGGCGCGTCCTCTCGGGCCTGGGTTCCGGGCTCTGGCAGGGTGCCAGCCAGGCCGCGGAGCCGCTTGGCGCGTTCGATGACCTTGTCGGCGTCGTTGGTGTCGAGGTAGTAGGAGCGGCGGGCGGCGGGCTTGCCAAGACCCGCGAGGATGCCCCATCCGGCCTCCACCACCGGCTGGAACACCGTGGCGCGGTAGCCCTGCTTGTACATGGAGGTGCCGAGGATCATGTCGTTGGCGGTCTGGTCGGCGACGCTCATGCAGTAGCGGGTGTTGACGTTGCGGGTGATGCCGGTCGGCAGGCTGTCCTTGTCCGGGATCTGCGTGCCCAGGAGCAGGATCACGCCAAGGGCGCGGCCGAGCTTGATGACTTTCTCGCAGATCTCTCCGGCTTCCTTGCCGTACTGCGGGTGCAGGAACAGCTCTTGGATCTCGTCCACGGTCACGATCAGTGGGTGCAGGCCGGAGCCCTTGAGCGAGGCCAGTTCGGGAGTGATCTTGTTCTCGGGTGCCTTACCGAGGGCGTGGTAGTGGGCGATGCGCTTGGAGCGGCGTTCGCACTCCTTGTACAGCCAGGCGAACATCGCGGCGCAGCGAGCGATCGTCTCGTCGTCGAAGCCGTTGCCGTACTCGGTGCAGACCGGTTCCAGGACCTTGAAGTCGCCTACTCCCTTCAGCTCGTAGATGCGCAGCTCGGCGCGTGGATCGAGGGCGGCGGCCAGGACCGCGAGCCTGAGCCCGAACGTCTTACCGGAGCCGGGCTGTCCGCCGACGAGCCAGTTGCGGAACACCAGCTCGGCGTTGACGGTCTCCATGCGCGGTGTCGTGGCGAACGGGAACGGCTTGAAGACGTCCACCTGGCCGTCGCGTAGCAGTGGCCAGGCCGGCTGCTTCATCTGCGACGCGGGCTCGTACCCGACCCACAGGGCCAGCCGTCCGGGATGGCCGGCGGCCGGTTCAGGCCAGACCTGATCGAGCGGGAGCCGCATTGCCGAGGCCAACCGTCCCCGGCGAGCCACCACCTCGGCCGCCTCCACGCCGTAGGGCAGATCCACGATCGCGAGATGGCCAGGGCCGTCGCGGTGAATCTCCTGCGGGAAGCTGATGGCGTTCGGATCCTTGCTCACTGCCTGGGTGATGCCGGAGATCCCGCAGGACAGCAACGCCCGCCGTACCAGCTCCGCGGTGAGCTTGCGGTAGCGCGGCGCTTCGTTCACGCGGTCGGTGATCGGCTTGTCGCTCGGTCGTCCGACGCGCGCCAACATCGGTATGGCCAGGGCCGCGGCGGCGAGGCGCACCCAGCCAGGCAAGTCGGCCACCAGGACGGCAAGCAAACCGCCGAGAGTCAGTCCACCGGACGCGATCAGGACCGACCAGCGCCAGCGGGATTGGCGTTGGCGCTGCTTGTCGAGCTTGAGCCACGTCTCGGCGTCGTTGCGGTCGGCGGCGTACTGCCGCAGTGCCCAGTTGCCCTCTTCCGCCGTCGCCCAGTGCAGCAAGCGCCCCATACCGGTGAACAGGCCGGGAAGGGCGTACCACAGCGTCTTGGCCAGGTACTTCGGCGAACGTGCGGCGTGGTAGCCGAGGACGTATGCGGCGTCACGGGTCTGCCAGGCGGCCATCGCACGGACGGACTGCCAGGTGCGCAGCCAGGCCGGGATGATCGGTGCCCGGCGCCGTGCGGCCCGCGTGGTCGGCGGGATCGTGTCCTCGTCCGGCAGGTCGACTGGCGGTCCGAGAACGCGGTCGGCGATTGCGACCGTCTCACGGTCGAAGAACTCGTCCTCCGATTCATCGACCGAAGTGGCGTCCTCTAGCGGGCGGACACGGCGGCGGGAGTCGAGCGGAACGACCTCGGCTGCACTGTCCCCTGCTGGTTCCGGGCGGACCGACCACTCAAAGCCGTCCAGCTCACGCCCGGGCACCGGACGGCTGTCGGAGTCGTGCGGATCGTGGGTCATGATGAGTACACCTCGTGTGCCTTGACGGTTGCGGGGTTGCCGGGCGCGGCCACTGTTCTTGGCGGAGTGGGGGCCGCGCCCTGCGTGTTGGTCAGGACCGATTCACGGTCAGGTGGCGTCCCGACGGCGGTCGGGCCATCCGGTCGGTCCGGGTCGGTGCCGGCGGTCCGTCCGGCGGTCGAGGACCGTTCGGGAGGCGCCTCTGTCCGCAGGCGGGCCAGCAACGTTCCGGCGCGGTCGGTGGATATCGACCGACCGGTCTGCCTGATGGCGTCGCGGAGTCGGTCGCGGGTGAGCTGTACGCCTTGGGCCTCGTGGTCGGCGGCGACCTGCCAGCCCAGTTGCATCAGGTCGTCCACGTCGGTACGTGGCGCACGGCGACGTCGTCCACCTTTCCGCGTCGTTCTGGTGACGGGCTTGGGCACCTGAGCGGGCGGTAGGGCCGGGCGTTCGGCCGGAGGCGGGAGTAGTACTCCCTCCGGCGCGAGCTCGCCGAGCCGGTACAGGGCGCGCTCGCGACGAGTGGCCTTGAACCGCCACAGCCAGCCGTACTGGTCCTGAAGGTCGGTGCGGGCGAGGATACGGTCGCGTTCCCGCTTGAGCGCGTTCGGGTAGGAGCGGATCTCCCACAGAACCATCCGCCGCCAGAGGGCGAAGGTGGACGGCAAGGCCAGCAGCCAGCGGGAGAGCCGGATGGACTCCATGCGATCGGGCCTGGCCAGATCGGCGCGCTTGCGGACGGCGTACGCGCCCACCTCCACAGCCACCACCCACAGCAGCGGGAGCATGGCGTGGGCGACCATCCCGAACAGGGTGTCCTCGCCGGCCACGTTCAGGTACACGGTCGCGCCTGTCAACGACCATGGGACCAGCCTGAGCAGACGTATCCGCATGCCAAGCCGGGCCAGGACGATGTCCAGCGCCGAGAAGACAGCGATGCCCAGGTCGATGCCGAGCGGCACCATCCAGGCCATCGCACCGAACGACGGGGCGGCCGCTCTGGCCACGGTGGCGAAGCTGATGACGAATCCGAGCAGGCCCAGGGCGGCTACGGCGACGGTGGTCACCGAGACGGCGGTGTGCTCGCCCTCGCTCAGCGGGCGTGGCCCGTAGCTCATGGCGTCGGTTGCGGTCATCGGCCCCACCGCCGCCGGCACCGCGGGCAGTCGGGGCGGGCGCACCAGTTCGCCACATGGCTGGACCACGTGCGCAGTGCCATGTCAGGCGATCCCGCAACGCGGACCGCGGACCGTACGACCTGGCGTAGGCGGTGGCGTTCTTGAGCGATGCGCACCAGTTCGGCGCAGAGCCATCCGGCGCTGAACGTGATCAGGTAGAGCAGGACTGAGATCATGCGGCCCTCCTCAGCGGGGCGTGCATTTCGTTGTCGATGTCGGCGGCGAACACCGCTCGGCGGCAGGGCGCGCAGCAGAACTGCACGGGACCGCTGTCGAGCTGCGCCGTGCAGCGCGGGCAGCGCTTGGCAGGCCACGGCGACAGGCGGGTTGCGTGGTGCATGGCTCCTCCTTTCAGAGGCCGGACCGGGAACGGGCGAGGATGCGGCACAGGCGACAGCCAGGCAGTCCGCGCGTGCCGTGTGAGGCGCAGATCTCGACCTGGCGGCTGGTCCCGCAGCGGCGGCAGCGGTAGGCGCTGCGCGAGCGATCGCCGCAGTCAGCGCACTGGAAGCGCGCCATCAGGCGGCCCTCCTGCGAGCGGCACGGATCTGGGCAGCGGTCAGGCCGGCCCAGATGCCGTCCTTCGGGCGTACGGCGAGCGCGTACATGAGGCAGGCAGTCCGCGCAGGGCACCTGACACACACGACCTTGGCCTTGGCCTCACGCACCCTCCGTTCCTCTTCCGGCTCTTCCTCGAACAGATCGGGACCGGTGAACAGGTCCGCGTCGCTGGTCTCGCAGGCCGGGTTGGAGTTGAGCAGCTCGTCCCGGAGGTTCGACAGTTCCCTACCGCTGAGGGAGGCCGCCGTTGGGTTGGTCATCGCCGCACCCCCCGCAGAGCAGCCAGCGCTTCGGCGACCGCGAGCCTGTGGCACGAGGGGCAGATAGGCGGGACCGGCGCCTCCTCGTCGGATGCGATTTCCTCCATGCCACCGCAGACGAGACAGGTCCACTGCGCGTACAGGCAGTTGATCGGCTGGAGCTCGGACTCGGGCAGTGCGTGGTTCGACCCGTAGGTCATGATGGAGACACCTCTCTAAGGGGTGCCGGGGCGTGGATCAGGTTTGGCGACTTTGGGCCACGCCCCGGCTTCTTCTGTTTGGTGGTTCAGCCGAGACCTTCGCTGAAGGTGGTCAGGGCTTTGGCGATCGTCTGGATACCGTCCACGGCTGTGTTCACCGCCATCGCGGCCTTGTGCGGCTGAGTGACCACGAAGAAGGCCGCGAGGATCATCAGCACCGTGGGCAGGAAGCGTCGGGGTCGAAGAACAGGCATGCGGTGATCCCTTCTGATCTTGGTTGGCCTGTTCTTCCTGGTGGCAGGCCCCCAATCGAGAGCCTGTCCTGTACAGGTATAGAACAGGGCTGGCGAGTCCGTCAAGCTTCTTTCGGGGCCCGCCGTGTTCGTGGCACCAAGGAAACCGCGCAGGTCAGAGGGTGCGGCAGCGTTCAAAGGGCGGTGCAATTCAGCAAAGGGGGGTGCACGGCGGCGCGGAGGGGGTGCAAACTGACAGCGATACAGTGATCACTCAGGGTTGTCAGCCCTCTGTCGTGCCGGGGGTGCCATGAAGCTCCGAGAGCCGAATCACCAGCTCGCGGCGGTGATGGCGAGGGCCGACGTCTCAAACAAGGGGCTCGCACGACGAGTACAGGACGTGGCTGCCGGCCACGGCGAGGACATCCGGTGCGATCACGTGTCGGTGAAACGCTGGCTGGACGGAATGCACCCCCGCGGCACGACCCCGCACTTCATCGCCGAGGCGCTCAGCCGCAAGCTCGGCGAGCGGGTCGGCGTGCGCGACATCGGCATGATGTACGCCGAAGTCACACCCTTCACAGCCGGCCCCCAGAAACAGGCCGATTCCTTCGCTGACGGCGTGACGGTGCTGATCTCAGGCGACCTGTCGGGG
Organism: Nonomuraea sp. B19D2; assembly: GCF_040137845.1. Taxonomy (NCBI): domain Bacteria; kingdom Bacillati; phylum Actinomycetota; class Actinomycetes; order Streptosporangiales; family Streptosporangiaceae; genus Nonomuraea; species Nonomuraea sp. B19D2. The sequence goes on from NZ_JBEFAK010000092.1 coordinate 5,451, forward strand.
AATCCCCAGGTGGTTGAGCGCGACGTGTCCTCGAACGCCTGGAACGACTCCATGGTCACGTGGTTGGTGGCCCCTGGCAGCGGGGTTCGGCCACACGCCGGCGGGCGGTTGATCACTGCAGGCAGCGTCGAGGCTGTACGGGAGACAACCGCTCTGTTCGCCAAGCTCGACTATCGGTTCGGCGGCGGACACGCCAGATCCACGGTCGTGCAGTACATCGCCATGGAGATAGAGCCGCTGCTCAAGCATGTGCGCCCGGACACGACGCTCGGCCGGCAGTTCCTCTCGGAGACGGCCGCCATGCTTCGGCTGGCCGCGTGGATGGCCTACGACACGGGGCGGCACGGCCTGGCCCAGCAGTACATGACCAAGGCGCTCATGCTGGCCCGCGAGGCTGGGAATCGGATGCTCGGTGGCCGCATCCTGGCGGGCATGAGCCACCAGGCGAACTACCTCGGCCACTACGGCATGGCAGCAAACCTTGCCCGTTCGGCTCGCATGGGCGCCGAGGGTGCGGCCACGCCTACAGCCATGGCCCTGTTCAATGCGATGGAGGCTCGCGCGCTGGCCTCCCAGGGCGACGAGGCCGGTTGCAGTCGCGCGCTGGGCGAGGCAGAGCGATGGTTCGAGCGCCGGAATGCCGAGGACGATCCGGTCTGGCTCAAGTACTTCGACGAGGCGGAGCTGGCCGCTGAGTTCGCGCATTGCTATCGCGACCTGGGACATCATCACCGGGCGCGCGATCGCGTGCTGGAGAGCGTGGCACTCTCGGAGACCCTCTACGTTCGAAGTCTGTCGTTCGTACGGACCATCCTCGCCACGAGTCATGTATCCGGCGGCGACCTGGAACAGGGCATCGCGGTGGCACGCGAAGTGGTGACCACGGTGGCCGATCTCCGATCGGCTCGCACCAGGCGCTACGTGCGGGAGTTCATGAGCCAGCTCATGCGCTACCAGAACGATCCGCTCGTACGCGACTTCAAGACCTACGCCGAGGCCCGACTAGCCCGCGCACGCTCGGAGACCGCCACCGCCGTATAGCCGTGTGGGCTCCGTCGAGGCGCCCGCCATCGCATGATGCGGACCATCAGAGCGTTCTGCTGGAGGGCCCCAAGGGAGTGTCTTCAAAGTCCCGCCTGCTCGGCGCTGTATGGTACGCACGTTCCCTAGGGCATTCCGGGAGGGACGGGCTCCGCGGTATCGCGCCGCGCTACGAACACGAACTCCCTGCCCGGCCGGTCGGGTGCGTCGCGTACGTCCTCGACGACGAAACCGTGCTCGTGCAAGTCCCGCTCGACCTCCGTACGTTCGCGGAAGCGAAGTGTCGATTCCGAGGTCAGTACTTCCCCGTCCGCAGCGAACACGTGCGTACCCCGGAAGCTCACCAGCGGCAGGCTCACGTCCGTCAACTCGGCCCAGGTCTCGACGTGGCCAACGCCCGGGATGTCCGTCATGCGGTACGTGGTCTCGCGCGTCCACTCCGCCCACTCCTCCCACACCCGCTTCGCCGGATCGCGCGTCTCGAAGACAAGCCGCCCGCCGGGCCGCAGAGCCTCGTACGCGCCACGCAGCGTCGTACGCCATGCCTGCGGATCGGCGATCGCCTGGGCGACGTTCCCGGTCATCGTCACCAGGTCGATCTGCATGGGCGGCAGGTCCCCCGCGTCGCCGTCGAGCCAGCGCACCCGCTCCGCGCCCGGCTTGCCACGCGCGACGTCGACGGACGCCCGCGCGGGATCGATCCCGATGACCGTAATCCCGCGCTCGGCGAGCAGCAGCGCGAACACGCCCGTACCGCACCCGATGTCCAGCACGGACCGCGCGCCGAACTCCTCCGCCATCGCAAGATACGCGTCGAGATCGCTGCGGTCCGGATCGAGTGGGTCGTAGATGGCGGCGAGGCGCGGATGCCCGAAATTCGCGTCAATCATGGAGGCGAACGTATGTGGCCCCGAGCCCGCGCGGCCACTGCTTTTTCGCCTTACGGCGCCAAGCGGGCGCGGCGAAGCGCGCCGCTGATCCCGACGCCCTATCGGGCGCGACCGTACCAAAGCGAACCTCGGCCAGACCGCTTAGAAGGGGCGCCAAACGCGCGGCAAATCGTCATGCCGCAGCGATGCCATACGACGGTCGAATTCGGCGCGGATGTCGGGACTGTGGTCCACGTTTTGCATGAGCCACGTGGTCATGGCGACCTCGCGAATGCGGCGCATCGTGTGGAGGCCAGGCCACCCGACGATATCGAAGCCATAGGCCTCCACAGCCTGTGCATACTCCTCATCCTCGATCCACCGGAAGCCCTGGAAGGGAATCCCGATAGCCGTACTGAGATCCCACTCGCGTGGGCCGAACGCGAACCTCTCGAAGTCGATAAGGATCACACTGCCATCCGTACGGCGCATCAGGTTGCCCCTATGGGCATCGCCGTGAATGTGGCCGGCAGGCAGAGCGAACTCCAACGCGTTGTACTCCGCGTAGAGCTCCTTTATTCGCTGACGCAGGAACTCGATATCCCTGTCCGAGACGCTCTGAGCGCAGTCCAAGCGGTCCTCTACACGCCCCAGTGGGTCGAAGAGCGGCAAGACGAGGTTCACCGGCTTGGACAAGCCGTGCAGCTCCCGCAGCACCACCGTCAGGTCTCCGAAGTCGGGAGACGGGCCGCCACTGTCCACGTGAAGCCAGAATGTCACCACGCGGCCCTCGCAGATGATCGCCTGAGGACAGTCGGGAAAGAGCCGAACACCAGGAAAGCCGACCGCTTCGAGCCATTGCGCGATGGCCACCTCCTTGTGGACATCAGCCAGGAGATCCACGCTCCTCGCGATCCTCACCACCACCGGAGCCGACGCGAGGCGGAACAGCTTGTTCTCCCCTACACGCAAGGGCAGCGCGTCCCCGCTGTCCAACCCAACGTGCGCGCAGGCCGCGACGAGCGCCTTATGCGCGTCCTGCAGGGAGAAGCCTCGCGCGCTGTGGGTCTCCGTCATGGACTAGCCCTCGCTGTTCGTATCGGGAGGTGGCGGCTTCGTGGCCACGAAACGGCCCTTGCTGGCGACGACGACGATCAGGCCCTCTTGCTGAAGAAGTTCCAGAGCCTTGCGTACCGTGATGCGTGCCGTGCCGAACCTTCCGGCGAGGACAGGTTCCCCAGGCAGACGGGAATCAGGAGGAAACTCGCCGGCCTTGATGGCGGCGCGGAGCTGGTTGGCCACGTCTTCATAGCGGGTGCTCGGCTGCGTCTCCGGGGTCGCCTCACCCTGAACCCTGCGGCCTCGGCCCATTTGGCTGACGACCAAGCCCTCGCGTTCGAGCTCCGCGAGAGCTTGGCGTACCGTCCCACGGGCCACGCCGAACTCGGCCATCAGAGTCGCCTCCGACGGGATCATCGCGCCCGGTGGGTACTTACCCGTCGCGATCCGCTGGCGGAGATCATTGGCCAGCGTGGCGTACGCGGGCTGAGCTTTGCCTTGACTCATGGGGCTCCCTAACCGAGCAACAACAGACACAAGGCTAGGACGACGAAGCCTCGGCAGGAGCTACCACGGTCATGCATGCTGACTGACTGCTCTCGATCTGGGGAGGAACATAAGCTTGCCTCGCCCGCGAGGATCTTCTCCCACACGCGTTCTGTCACTCGGCGACGCCACGGACCAGCGTATGACTCCCGCGGAGCCATGGTTTGTTCCGTACGGCGGATCCAATAATTGCCGCCAGACGCCAGGAACTCGTAAAAGATCGTGAGGCATGAGCAGGTGTACTCGAGCGTCCGGCTCTGAGCTGGCCCGTCCGCGGCCCACTTGAGGGGAATCTTCTGGCTACCAGTCCGGCGGGGCGGGTGGGGAGCGAATCCGGGACATGGCCATGTGTCGTTTTCTAGACGGCTTGATTCAGCTGCACCCTTCTCTTCGGTGTGAGCCTCAACGTACGTCACCAATTGCTCCAGCTTCCTGTCCCGACTCCTGTCGGCGGCGATGAAGACGGGCTCGCTCATCGTGCGTGGGCCTCCTGGGAGAGGATGCGCCGGTACGCCTCGTCGAACCAGATCATGAAGTCGGCTGCTGCATCGGCGGAGTTGTCGCTGGTGTGGACGAGGTTGCGGATGAACCGGCCCTCGGCGGCGGCTTTCTCGGCGCTGTCGTTGCCGTAGTAGCCGCGGATAGTGGTGGATGGCGCGCGGGACGGGTCGTAGTGGCCGAGCAAGCCCCGTACGCGCTGCGCGGTGTCGCTGGTGTAGCCACGGGCGAGTGCCACGGTCACGGTCGAGCCCACATAGTGATCGATCAGGTCGGCACGGACGTCAAACGGGAAGCGGTGCTGCAACTCCAGCATGTCGGCGTAGTGGGCGAAGATCTGCTGGGCGGTGACGACCACTTCGCGAATCTGGACGATGGTCACGGTGCCGGCGACCCATTCGAGGATCGGCCTGACTAGCCTGCGGTCGGTCGCGTCGGGCTTGCACATGACGACCGTCCAGTAGTCCCACCCGCCCGGCGGCCTGAAGCGCGCCGCGTCGGCCATACGCGCGGTCACGTCGCCCCCTCCAGCAGGCACTCCGGACAGCGTCGCTCGACCAGCCATCTGCAACCCGGATCCAACGCTTGGAGTACCTCTACGCTGAAGGGCCGGCCGGTGTGGGTGATCTGTCGATACGCCTCCCGCACCAGGAGGACCTGCAGCCAGTACGGAGCGAGCTCGGTTGAGGTGGTGCCCCGCATGGAGATCCGGCGGTCGGGACTCGTCGTCGTCGGCCGCAGCACCCTTGTGTACATCTCGTGCAAGGTCTGCACGTGCTCAGGTGTCATAGGGGATCCTTCGGTCGCGGACCGTGCTCGTACGGCCGGCGCGGTGGACCGGGTGCGGTCGTGCGGGCGAAAGAGTGCCCTCCGTAGCGTGGGCTGTCACGGGGTCGGGACCGCTCAGCACGTTCGTCGCCGGCCCGCCCACCCGCAGTTGCCACGCGGAGTCGCCGGTGGCATTGCCCTCAAGGTCGAGATGAGGTCGCATGGGATCGAACGCAAGAATCCGTTCCCACAGCCCCTGGGGAGTGCTGGCTGTCCGGTAGGCGCCGCCCTCAGTCGTGTCGCCGAGGTAGAAGGCGGTGAAGTGTTGGCTGCCGGGCTCCCAGAGCACAAGCCACCAGCCGCAGGTGTGGCGCTGCAGGTGGGCGGCCCACGCCCATCCGAGTTCATCCGGGACGAACCGTAGGCCGCTCGTGATCGGCGGAGAGTTGGTGGTCATTAGATTCCCTCGGGCGGGTGTCAGGGGGGTGGAAGCCGATGCGGAAGGTATGCATTCGAGGGCTGACCATCGCTGCGTAGCGACACGAGCGGAGGCGTGTCGAAAGGAATCTCCTTGCCCTCGCCAATGGACCACGCATGTGCCTGCCACACCACGTTCGTGGGATCATCCTCGGCCGCCATGCTCATTGCGGTCATGAGGAAGAGACGTGCTGCGGTCTCGTACCGGACGGTGGGGAGCTTGAGCGTGCCACTGACCCGCCACGTCCGGCCCTGGTCGAGTGACACGAGAAGGGTGACCAGGACCAACTCACCCGGTAACACGGGCGTCATGGCGGGCTGGGTGAAGACGTGGTGGGGTTCCGCGTCAAGGGTCTGCATCGTGTGGTGCTCCTAACGAACGGTGACGACTTGCTTCCACTGTGGATTCGTACGACTCGGGCGGGAACGCCAGCTAGCCAGGCAGTCAAGAGTCAGGCCACGGTCAGATCGCGGTCAGGTTGGCGACCCTTCAGGCAGGCTGCTGTGCGACGATGCGGGCGGAGGGAGACAGCCGATGTCCGAGCCCAATCTGCGCTTGCAGCAGGCGCGAGAACGCTTGCCGTCCCCTGCCGACCCTGGCGAACACGCCTCGCGCCAGGAGCTGGCAGACCTGGTCAACGCCTGGTTGTTCGAAAATCGCCAACGTCAGGGCGGCCTGTCACAGGAGTACGTGGGGAAGCTGGAACGCGGCGAAGTGCGCTGGCCCAACCGCGACTATCGGGAGGCGTTCCGTACCATTCTCGGCGCCGAACATGACCGGGACCTCGGGTTCACTCGATCGCGACGCACCAGCTCGGTCGTTACCGTGACAGATGTGGATCGGAAAGGCTTCATTCGCACTGCTCTGGGGGCAGCCGCCGCTGTCCCACTCGCCGAGTTGGCCATGCCTGCCCAGGCCATCACCGCACCTCCAGTCGTACAACCTTCCGACATCGCCGAGCTACGAACCATCGCCAACGTCTTCACCACTTGGGATCACACCTACGGCGGCTGTCTGGTCCGCGAAGCGGTCGCCGGCCAACTGCGCTTCGCAGTAGGACTCTTGAAGCAATCTCGCTGCCCGACCAAGCTGCAGGATCCTCTGTACTCCGCGGTCGGCTGGCTGGCACACGCGGCGGCGTTCATGGCGTTCGACGCTTACGCGCACGAGGACGCCCGCCGGATGTTCACCCTTGCACTCACGTGCGCGGAGCAGGCGAACGACTGGCATCTCCGGGCCAAGGTGCTCTCCTCGATGGCGCGGCAGGCCATCTGGTGCGGTGACGCGGACAACGGGCTGACGCTGGTGGAGTTCGCCATGGTGCGGGCGGACCGGCTGACCCCAGGCGAGCGCGCGATGCTGCGGTCGGCCCAGGCGCGAGCGTTCGCCAAACTGGGTCGGGCGCAGGAGGCTTGGAGGGCCGTCGAGGAGGCGGACGCGGAATTCGGCCGCATCCGTCCCAGCGAAGAGAAGCCCTGGATGCGCTACTACGACGCCGCGCAGCACTCGGGCGACACCGGCCACGCGCTCTTCGACCTGGTCGTCGACGAGCGGGCGACGCATGGCACGTCCCCTGGCGAAGCGGTCAACGAGACGTACTTGGGCGAGGCGATCATGAGGCTCGCCAGCGCGGTAGCCGGGCACAGCGCTGCCTACGTCCGCTCTCGCGCGATCAGCGGAATCAAGCTGGCCTCGCTCACCATGGCGACAGGAGATCCCGAGGAAGCCGCCTCCATCGGAGGGCGAGCGGTCACTGACGCGGGGACGGTGCGTTCTCGTCGAGCCCAGGACGACATGAAGGACCTCGCGAGGCTCGCCCACCCCCACAGGAACCGGACGCCCGTAGCCGTCTTGCGCCACCGCATCCGGGAGGCCCTCCACGCATGACCCAGATCAGCAACGCCGAGAGGTCCGCCTGGGCCGTGCTCTACGCGGCGAGCCGCCGCATCGGGCTCGACCCGACCGATGCAGAGCTGATGCGGCTCGGCGAGAACGCCCTGTACCGGTTCCCCGGCGGCATCATCGCCCGCGTCTCCCGCGCCGGCCAGCTCGGCGCCGCGGCGCGCGAAGTGGCGGTGGCTCGCTGGCTCGAAGCCAACCACGTACCAGCCGTCCGGGCGTGGCCGGATGTGGACCAGCCCATCGAGGTCGACGACCGAGCCGTTACCTGGTGGCGAGAGCTACCGCCCCACCGGCACGGTACGGCGCCGATGGTCGCGACCGCTCTGCGCCGCCTCCATGACCTCCCGCCACCGACTGGCTTCGAAATCGGCCGCTTGGATCCGTTCGTACGACTGGCTGAGCGGATCGACCGTGCCGTCACCCTCGGCAAGACGGACCGGGACTGGATGCGCGCCCGCTTGGCTGAGCTGGAGGCGCGGTACGCGGAACTGCCCAAGGGCCTGTCGGAGACTGTCGTACACGGGGACGCGTGGATCGGCAACGTGGTGAGCACCGACGGCGGCGAGGTGGTGCTACTCGACCTGGAGCGCTGCTCAGTTGGACCGCCTGAATGGGACCTGACCTCCACCGCGGTGAAGGCGTTCACCTTGGCCGGCATCACCGCCGAGGACTACGACGACTTCGTCCGGACGTACGGGCACGACGTAACCTCGTGGGACGGATTCGAGACGTTGCGGGACATCCGCGAGTTTCGAATGACTTGCATGGCCGCCCAAGTGGCTGCGGAGAATCCCGCTCGGCGCGACGAAGTGATGCTGAGGTTGGCATGTCTACGTGGTGAGCGTGGACCAAGGCCCTGGTCCTGGACAGCCGTACCGTAGCCTCACAGCATCCTGTTGGCCGGTGCGATCGAGGGACCCGGGAGCCTCGACGTTCGCATGCCTGGATGCCGCATCGATGACGTGGGGTCGACAATGACAGACTCTTCGAGGTTAAGCGGGGTTGAGGCATCCCCGTATTCGTCATCATGCAACCGAGCAAGCCCGACGACCTCCTGCCAGCCGATCGAACTGTCCTAGTTTGGGAGCCGTATTAGCCTTGTGCTGCAGGTAGTGCGCCGGAGCCCTTTCGAGGAAGCAGCGCGGCAGGCTTGTTCCTGTCTTGATCGAACTTGCCTGACTGCCCCAGCTACATATCCGAGGGCTTGGTACGAGCCCCTGACAGCGTCAACGCTGCTACATGCCGCGGCCGGCCATCTACGTCGAGAACCTTGACAACTTCGAGACAGTCGGACAGGTGGGGAGCGAGCGTCTTCTTGGCTGGCAGCAGCTTCAAGGCGAGGAGAAATCCTATTCTCTGGTCGGCGACTTGATACGAGGCCGACTGATTCAAGTAGGAACTCTTGTCAGGAACAGGAACTTTCGTAGCATCCTGCTTCAGTTCCACATAGAGGTTGAACCCCGGAAATCCAAACTGGACATCAATACGCCCACCGCTGACGTGCCGAACCTCAGTGGTAACCGACCCAAGTTGTCCGCTCGCTCGGAGGAACTGGCGTAGATCCGAGGCGAGATCTTTCTCATCAGCGTCTTCGCGATAGAGATATTCCGCCTCACTCTCGCCAATCTGGTTCCTATCCCACAAGAACATCACCAAGAGGTGAGTGACGAAGTCGGTAGCTTCTGCCACTTCCCCTTCATAGTCCGGGGAGTCGGCGAACCCTGCACGAGCACGTTCAAGCAATTCATCAACGATCAACGATGTTGAGTTGAGCCGTCCAGCACGCCGCCGTTCAACAGATGCGTACACCCGGGCCACTGCGCTTTCAGTCTCCGCCAGATCGGCCAGCGCCCCCTCGTCAGCGGAGAGGACGCCGGCCGGGACTTTTAAAATGCCGCTCCAGTCCGGGTTGCGAAGCTGTTCGACAGCCGCGTCACGCATGTCGATTGCGACAGGCAGATCTTGAAGTTGCTGTGGAGTTGACTTCCCCAGACGTTGTAGATCTTCGAGGTGCCGGACATGATCCTCAAGGTGTCTCAACAGCGAGGCTTGTTCAGCGAACCCAGCCGCGAGAGTGGGAGCGATAATGGCATGTACCGCAGCCCCATCCTCGGACCGACTGTAAGTGCGCAAGGAACTAGTTGTTCTATAAAGATCAACGACGTCGTCGATGACTGCTGCGGCCTGATACCAACTCGGCTCAGCCAGATGCCGATGAGCCTCCGCGAGTTGCACAGCGAGCTTGGACCAAGCAGCGTGACTTGCTGCGACACGGTCTCGGACCCAGTGATCACGGCCAGGATCAAGATGGAGCAACTCGCGGACATTTCCAGCCAGTCGCTCAACAATGTTTGGATCGCCTATAGCTCCTATGGTCACAAGGTTTTGCAGTAAGCGAGCAATATCGGCCGCGACTTCCATGTCGGGGCGCTCATCATTATCGAGCCCAGGCGCAAGGTAACGGACCGCATCCTCAAGGAGAGCAACGGTTTTGTTTCTGTCTGTGCTGCGCAGAGCCTGCAGAGTTGCGATTCGCGCCAGCGCCAGACCGGCATCTGACTCATCAACGAGAGCGCCTCCTGTGTGCCCTTCGACAGAGGCCAGCGGTTGCTCAAGGCCAGCGATGCGGCGGGCGACGGGCACCAGGTCCTCAGCCGCAACCCACTGTTCAACGCACATGACAGTAGCTCGCAGCACAGCGCGCGCATATACTCCCGATGAGCGCCCGTCGAATGATTCTAAACGGCTGAACAGATTCCATTTGTGCCCCCAGCCACCGAGGCACAATTGGGCTGCCGTCTCAAGAGCGTCAGCAGCGCGCAATTCTTGGGATGGTGTGGCATCAACGGGAGGCTGCGCCGCCTGTTCCAGGGTCACACCCGCCAGAGTTGAGCCGATCAACTCAACCAAGTTGGAGCGGAGCACCTGATCAATGCTGTCGCGAAAAATTACTGGACTCTTAGTAGCTGTGATCGCCTGAGCCAACGCGCGTACTGAGCGTTCGTACTCCTCCGAGACGCAACCTTCCTCAGCTTCTATTCTCTTTTTATATTCCACCAGGACCCGTGCGACGACAACTAGTAGCGGATGTTCGATAAGACTTGGTATAAGCTCGACCATCTGAGCCCAGCTACCGAAGTCCTCAACGGTTATGGTCTTCCGGTAGCTCAAATCGAGAATAGCTTCTATTGTACGGTCGACAGCAGAATGCTCGTTACGTCGGCTTGCGCCACTGTCCGACATCGCATGCTCCCGATTTGTGAGCCAAGGCCTACCTTTGTCGTCGACCTAGTTGCGCTTAAGTGTATATGAAACTACATCTCCTTGCCGTCCATTTCAACTACCTACCAAACAAAATTTGTTCCACGGCCGAGGCGGCACCTCTTTTCCCCGAGCAAGTTGACCAATGCATCAGTGTGGCGGGTACCGACGAAAACCTGGATGTCTGCTGCTACCGCCTCTCGATTAAGTGCCTCTAGCATCGTATCGAAGTCGTCTTCGGTGGTTTCCTCAGCACCGGGTGAGTCAACAAAAAGCAGGCCGGGATGCCTACCAACCCCACTTTCTCGCCCTTGCTTAATTAGGGCAATTGCAGTAGCGAGCTTTAGGCGAAGCTTTTCGCCTCTCTCGCAGTCACCATAGTTGGATGTAGCACCACCCTGAGTGACTTTCATCGTAGCTCCGCCGCCAAGGACGATTTCAGTGAGATTTGAAATGCCGAAGTCCCTGGCCATGCTCATGATGTCCGTACTCAGGTCTGCCAGCCATTGCCGCTGACTGTCCTGTACCCATGTGGAGGCGACATCCTTCGCGGCATTGAGCACCGTCAGCTCATCACGAACCATGGCGATATGCTCCGGTCCAGGCCCAACCGGGGTCTCAGCCGGCGCCAGAGCAGCGGCGGCACCCTCTGCCCGTGCGAGTACGAGCTCAGCCTCCTGACGCTGTTGCACTGCCGCTTGCGCGGCGCTGCTAGCGGCCACCAGGCTCGCGAGAGTGTCACGCTCTTGTTGAAGTTCCTGTAGTTGTTGGCTCAAACGATCAACCGTCTCTTGAACGGCGGCGGCTGCAGAGGAGAGCGCCTCCAGGTCGTCAACGACGTGCTCCTCATCCAGGTTCTCGTCGTTTGTGTGTCGGGCATCTCGCTGAAGCCTTGCACGCTGTGCGGCTGGCACGGTATGCGCGAGAACTAGGTTCTCCTGATGGGCATCGGCAGCCAGGCTAGTGACACACAGTGAGCAAGCTCTGCCGTGGTCCTCCGATTCGCGACGCTCTTGGGTTACTGGGGCCGCGCATCTGGGACAGACAGTCGGGCGGAGCTGCTGGAAAAACCTGACAGCCATCGCGTTCTCGACCTCCCGATGTCTGCGAGTCTCCTCTTCCTCGTACTGCGCCAACCTCGTCGCATGCTCCGATTGCGCTGTTAGTAGAAGGCGGTTGACATCAGACGATTTCTTGTCCAACTCCGAGATTCGTCGTAAAGCGTCGCTCACTGCCTGCATGTCGACTGTGGGGAGGGGAAGCTTCTCCAAGTTCGACCGGGCAGCTTTAACATCGGCCAGAGCTTTGGCATACGCGGTACTCATGGCAGCGGCATGTTGTTCAGCAGCACTATTTAGCTTCTGCAGCTCGATGCTAGTTACGGTCGCAGCCGTCGTCGCTTCAGCACGCGCCGCTGCCCATTCCGCCCCGACGAACATTGACAGCAGACGACTTGGGAGCCCAGACCAGTGATGTTCGCCGAGCAAGTAGTTGAGAGTGTCGCCGCGAACTAGCAGAGCCCCCGCGTATGTGGGCCAAGCATGCTGAGTACGCCGACCTTCTTGGGCAGCCGCGATGTGTGGCAGCCTCAGGGCGGCCATCATTGCTGCGCCCATCACTTCTTCGAACTGCTCATCGCTCTTGAAAGACCCGACTTCTATGGACACTTCGCCGGCTGTACGCTGCAGGGATCCGTTGGGCGATCCACTGCGCTGATGGTCCACAGCAAACGTGACTTGGTAGGCGACGTCGTCTATGGCGAAATCTAGCTGCACTCGATCTATCCAAGACCGCACCTCGTTCTTCAAATCGCAGCGGCCGCGCAGTGCCCACATCATTACCTTGAGCACGCTACTTTTTCCGCGCAGATTTAGATCGCTGCCGACGCCATTGAGTCCTAAGGCCAGGTCCCAGTCGAACCTAAACGGAACAAGGTCGATTGCGTTCTGCTCAACCTTCACGCCATTGCGGTCTACGCCGGTGAGCTTCTTAGTTCCGGAGAACTGTAGGCGCGACAGCCGTAAATGAGCTGGTGAAGGCCTAGAGGCTGCGGTACTCACTTGATGCTTATCCAGTATGACCTCTACGCTTTTAGCATCTCTTTTGAGTTTATCAGCAACCGCCTGGCCCAGAGTACTCACTGATCATCCTCACTAACTGCAGACACGCCTGCTGCCGCTAACCCGCTCTGACCCGAGAACGACTCTCGCTCCTGAGAGTTCATACCTGTAGCGACGTCAGAGATAGATGCCCGGAGAGCCGCCAGTTCGATTTTGACCTGCTCCCCGATGGATCCGATATTTTCCCCCCAGAATGCCTGAGCGTAAGCTTCCTGCTCGTATTGCCGCTCTTTCAGCCGCGTGCCGCTGTCACCGCCAGCAACCAGGTGAACCAGTTGCGCTTGCCGCGGATACCACTCTAGTTTCGGGATGGACCTAAGTTCATCGGCCTTTTCCGCTCCAAGCTCAGTGAGGAAAAACTGATTCTGGAGACGCCTTGGAGGAGCTCCGCGCCGTTGAATCAGCCCAAGGCCATAGGCCTGCAGCAATGCAAAGGCGTCGTCCACTGACTCGTAGGCGCCATAAAACCACTTCGGCATTGGATAGTGGTGCCAGGCTGGCTCTGGATCGGTCAGCAGTGATTCAGCAACGTCCAGATAGGTACCGGCGATGTGGCCAGCCTTAACAGCTCGGACGAGTTGGTCAGCGAGGAAGTCGGGATTGCGCAGCCAAAAGTCCAGCGCCTGGAGCCGTTTCTCACTGCGGATGACCTCGACCGTTCCGGGTGGATCGTTCCCGCCAACTGGCTCACCGCATACGCGTAGCAAGGTCAAGAGGCGGATGGCGTGCTGAGTACGGGTTGCCGAACCGCTACTCATCAACTTCTGGCCTCCATCCGTCCGCATCGGGTAGGAGTCCTGCTCGCCACGTTGATGCTTCCCGGCGTAGCCTGCGGCACAGCCACACCGGTCCGAAGCCCAACGCTCTACAGCTCAGTCGAGTCCTCCCCTTACAGGGACATCGCAGGCCGCAGGCACTTCATTTCACCCGTATCGCCTGACTAACACCGCTCTGCTCGTCATCCCTTCCCAGTCGTCACTCGTCAAGACCATTTCCCAATGTCTTCCCAAGCACATCAGATGGTGGAGAGGGTGCACGCGTAACCGCAGGTCAGCGCCATTGCCCCCACTCGACGCACACCTGACTCCTGGTCCGAAAATCAGACATTCGCCAGGCAGGCGGCAGCGAACCTCACGTGTTGATTCAGAGCGGAGTGGTGCGGGCCGCGACGTTCAGGTAGTTAGTTCGAGAGTGACGCGGTAGCCG
>NZ_JBEFAK010000093.1:0-17772 GCF_040137845.1 Nonomuraea sp. B19D2
GACACCGACCACTCCATCCACGACCGGGAGGAGGGGGAAACCCGGCCGCGCACCGCATGATCCCGGACGCCAAAGACTCAGGTCACGAACCTACAACCGCGTGTCGCGAGTTAACCAGCAGGATCAGATTCACCGGCAAAACCGCTGATTCCGCCGTACGTGGCCGTGTGGCGCTCCGTACGTGGAGGTGGGGACACCAAGACCCGGAAGTCCCGCCGAACGCTGGCTCTCCCCACCAGGTGCGTTCAAATCCTCAAGGACCCTCAGGCCCAACAGCAGCAAGAGCTAGGGGCCTCATGGGGTCTCGACCCCAGGGAATGGACACCACGAGAGCTGCGACACAGCTTCGTGTCGCTTCTCTCTGACAGCGGGCTGCCACTCGAAGAGATCTCCCGGTTGTTCGGCCATAGCAGCACGGCCGTAACCGAACTTGTCTACCGCAAGCAGATCCGACCTGTCGTGCAGTCCGGAGCTCTCGCGATGGACCGCATCTTCGGCAGCACAGACCCCAGCAGTGACACGACATGTCACTCACTTTGTCACTCAGAAGGCCGCTCCCCGATCTGGTGAGCGGCCTTCGAGCTGGTCATGCTGGTCGGGGCGACAGGATTTGAACCTGCGACTTCTTGCTCCCAAAGCAAGCGCGCTGCCAAGCTGCGCCACGCCCCGCCTCGTCGAGTGCGCATGCGCTCCGGGACTCCGGTACGCTTACGCCCTAACGACCGGATGAAGTCTAGACCAGAGTTCGACCGGTTCGCGCGGACGTAGCTCAATGGTAGAGCCCTAGTCTTCCAAACTAGCTACGCGGGTTCGATTCCCGTCGTCCGCTCCAGACGGCGAAAGGCCAGGTCAGCCCCATGAGGCGACCTGGCCTTCGTGATCTCTGCTAATTCTTCTCGATCTTTTGTGCCCGATGCCTTCTTCCGCGTTCCTTCCGTGCCCCTCCGGCGCTCGCGGACAAGCTCTCTGGACCTGCTGTGGTCCAGGTCGATAACCATTTGGAACGTGTGGGGCCAGCCTCTAGTGTGGCGCGGTGGCCACTCAGATGATCGTGCTCAATGGCGGCTCCAGCTCGGGCAAGTCCGGGATCGTCCGGTGCCTGCAGGCGATCCTGCCGGATCCATGGCTTGCCGTCGGAGTCGACACCATGGTCGAAGCGCTGCCCGCCTCCATGCGGGGATCGGATGCGGGGATCGAATTCGCCGCCGACGGCCAGGTGATCGTCGGGCCGGAGTTCCGGGCTTTGGACGCGGCATGGACGGCGGGGGTCGCCGCGATGGCCCGCGCGGGCGCTCGAGTCATCGTGGATGACGTGTTCCTCGGCGGGGCGGCATCCCAGGAACGGTGGCAGAAGGCTCTTGCCGGGCTGGACGTGCTGTGGGTCGGCGTCAAGTGCGACAGCGCGGTCGCCGCGGGTCGTGAGATCGCCCGGGGCGACCGTGTCGGGGGAATGGCCGCATTGCAGGCAGAGGTGGTTCACGAGGGCGTGGTCTACGACCTGGTGGTGGACACCACGCATACCGAGTCGCTGGTGTGTGCGCAGAACATCGCCATCCGGGTGCGGCGTTAGCGCCGGCCTGACGGGGGCCGGCGGCTTCATGATCTCGGCAGGTGGTTCGGCTTATACTCCGGGAATGGTGCCAGAGACGGTCTGCGGAGTCCCCACCCGGCACGAAGGCGATCCGGATCGGGTGGCCGTCCTGCTTCCTGGCGCGGCCTACGTGCCGGCCCGCCCGCTCCTCCACTTCGCCCGCGCAGTGCTCGCGCATCACGGGTGGACCGTGCAGGAGGTCTGGTGGGAGCCGCCCGCGGGTGGCGCCCTCGCCGAACGTGAGGCGTGGGTCGTCGAGCGGGCGCGCGAGGCCGTGGAGGCGGAGAGCGCGGGTCAGGTGCTGCTGGTGGGCAAGTCGCTCGGCACGCTCGCCGCACCCTTCGCCGCGGAACGGGGCCTGCCCGCCATCTGGCTCACCCCGTTGCTCACCATGGAGTCCGTCAGCAGGGCGCTGCGGCGGAGCGAGGCTCCGACGCTGCTGGTCGGCGGGGCGGCCGACAAATCGTGGGACGGTGCGGTCGCGCGGGGCCTGGGGCACCCGTACCTCGAGGTCCCGGACGCCGACCACGGCATGGAGATCTTCGGGGATCCGGTCGCCTCGGCCCAGGTGCTCACGGATGTGACGGAGGCCATGCACCGGTTCGTGGCGGGGCTGCGCGCTTAGGCATGCGCTGGCGAGCGATCTCCCGCGACTCCCTCGTCGAGGAACTGGCGGAAAGGGTCGCCGCGCGGCAGGGGTGGGTCCGGGTTGCCGTGGACGGCGCGCCGGCCGCGCGTCCCGAGACGTTGGCCGACGAGCTCGTCGCGCCGCTGCGGCTGCGCGGGCGGCCCGTGCTGCGGGTGTCGGCGGGCGACTTCCTGCGGCCGGCGTCGCTGCGGCTTGAGCACGGCAGGACCGACCCGGACGCCTTCTACGAGGACTGGCTCGACGCCAAGGCGCTCACGAGGGAGGTTCTCGAGCCCCTGGACCCGGGCGGCTCGGGGCAGGTGTTGCCGCGGCTCTGGGACAGCCGCGTCGATCGGGCGTACCGGGCGCCGTACCAGGAGCTGCCCCTCGGAGGGGTGCTGATCGTCGACGGGACGCTGCTGCTCGGGCGGGGGCTGGCGGTCGAGGCGAGTGTGCACGTGTGGCTGTCGGCGGGGGCGCTGGCGCGCGGGACGCCCGAGGACGAGCTGTGGCGGCTGCCCGCGTACGAGCGGTACGAGCGGGAGGCGCGGCCTCAGGAGGCCGCCGACGTCGTGGTCAGGGCCGATCACCCGGACCGGCTCGCCGTGCGGCTGACGCCGGACGGCGGCGCGTGAGCGGCGCAGACAAAGGCGGGGTGGCCGCCGGGAAAGGCGGCCACCCGATCAACGCGCCGTCGGGCGCTTGCCGTGGTTAGCCTTTTTCTTCTTGCGTGCCTTGCCTTTGCGTGAGCGCCTGGCCATAGCTCGCCTCCGATGATCGGCCGGAACCAGAGCGTCTCCCGCCTGCCCTGACCAGCGCAAGCGCACCACGCGAACTAACATTCCCCAACAATTCCATGTCATAATTTGGTGGAATCTGTTGGAAGGAGCAGGTGTGCTCGCACAGCAGCGTCAGCAGACGATCCTCGAACGCGTGCGCAGCAACGGCGGCGTCCGGGTCGCGGACCTCGTTCGCGAGCTCGGCGTATCCGACATGACGATCCGCCGCGACCTCGAGGTGCTGGCCGAGCGCGGGCTGCTGGAGAAGGTGCACGGCGGCGCCACCGCCCTCGGTCCCGGCTCGACCGAGGAGCCGGGCTTCACCGCCAAGTCGGCCCGCCAGCAGCAGGAGAAGGAGGCCATCGCGCGGTGCGCGGCCGGCCTCGTCAGGCCGGGCACGGCCGTGGCGCTCTCGGCGGGGACCACCACGTGGGCGCTGGCCCGCCACCTGATCGGCGTACCCGAGCTGACGGTGATCACCAACTCGATCCCCGTCGCCGAGGTCTTCCACCGGAACCCGCGTTCCGACCGCACGGTCGTGCTGACCGGCGGCGTACGCACGCCGTCCGACGCCCTGGTGGGCCCGGTGGCCGTGGCCGCGATCCGCCGCCTGCACGTGGACACGCTCTTCCTCGGCGTGCACGGGATGAGCGTGCGGGCCGGGTTCACCACGCCCAATCTGCTGGAGTCGGAGACCGACAGAGAGCTGGTGGCGGCCGCCACCAGGCTGGTCATCCCCGCCGACCACACCAAGTGGAACACGGTCGGCATCAGCACGATCGCCGAGCTGAGCGAGGCCGACGTGGTCATCAGCGACGCGGGACTGCCCGAGGACGCACGCACGGAGCTGGCCGAACGGGCCGGAGAACTGATCATCGCGGAGGGCTCGCCTTGAAGCGCACCATCACCCACCTGGCCGACGGCCGAGAGCTGATCTACTTCGACCGGCGGGACGACGCCGACAGGAGTGCGATCGACCGGCGCACGCTCGACCCCCGGCCGGTGGCCTCCGAGCTGCGTTACGATCCGCTGACCGAGGAGTGGATCGCGATTGCGGGGCACCGGCAGACGCGCACGTTCCAGCCGACGGGCTCGGCGAGCGAGTGCCCGCTGTGCCCGTCGTCGGACACCCGGTCGTCGGAGATCCCGGCGCACGACTACGACGTGGTGGTGTTCGAGAACCGGTTTCCCTCCTTCTCCGGAAATTTCGGGACTTATTCGGAAGCGGGTGGCTTGAGCGAGGTGCGGCCGGGGGCGGGGCGGTGTGAGGTGGTCTGCTTCACCTCCGAGCACTCGTCCTCCTTCTCCCGGCTCTCCACCGACCAGGTGGAGCTGGTCATGGAGGCGTGGGCCGACCGTACGGCCGAGCTGTCCGCGATCGAGGGCGTGGAGCAGGTCTTCTGCTTCGAGAACCGGGGCGAGGAGATCGGCATCACGCTCGCCCACCCGCACGGCCAGATCTACGGCTACCCGTACGTCACGCCCAGGACCAAGCTCCAGCTCGCCGCCGCCAAGCGGTACACGAAGGGCAACCTGTTCGCCGACGTGCTGGCCGCCGAGCGGGCCGAGGGGACGCGCGTGGTGGCCGCCAACGAGCTGTGGACGGCGTTCGTGCCCGCCGCGGCACGGTGGCCGTACGAGGTGCACATCTACCCGCACCGGCAGGTGCCCGACCTGGCCGCGCTGTCGGAGGCGGAGCGCTCGGCGTTCGCGCCGCTCTACACCTCGGTGCTGCGGGCCTTCGACGACCTGTTCGGCGTCGTGATGCCGTACATCTCGGCCTGGCACCAGGCGCCCGTACGGCAGGACCGTGAGCTCGCGTACCTGCACCTGGAGCTGTTCAGCATCAGGCGGGCGCCGGGCAAGCTCAAGTATCTGGCCGGCTCGGAGTCGGCGATGGGCGCTTTCGTGAACGACGTGCTGCCGGAGGAGGCCGCGCGTATGATTCGATCACAAGTAGATCACTATTAGATTTCTAATTAGGGTCGCATTACTCGTGATCTACCACTAACATCCCTTTTGCACCGGCTGTAACGGCCGTTGCGCGCCTAATCCCGGGCGTGGCGCCCGGGAGCCGGGGACCCACCTAGTTCTGGGGTGAATCCGACCACGTGTCGGTAGGGCACCTCCGCGCCCGAACCCGTCAGCTAACCCGGTCGGCAGAGGGAGAGGAACATCCACGTGGCGGCTGCGTCCCCCGTGAGCCTTGTCATCGGTCTCATCACCGCCGCGGCCGTCGCAATCCTGCCGGCGGCCACGGCGTCGGCGGCGCCCAAGCCGTCGGAGGCCGAGCTCCGCGCCCAGCTCAAGCAGCTCAACAGCAAGGTCGACAAGCTCATCGAGAAGTACAACCTCAAGCGTGTCGAGCTGGCCAAGGCGCGGGAGGCCGCCAAGGCCGCCAAGGACCGCCTGGCCACCGCGGAGCAGGCGCTGGCGGTGGCCGAGCAGCGGGTCGCCGACATCGCCAGGGTGCGCTACCAGAGCCACGACCCCTCGGTGCCCGCCTTCCTGCTGTCCACCAACGGCGGCGCCGTGGCCCTGCTGGAGCAGCTCACGGCCGAGCAGCAGGCCGTCGTGGACGGTGTGGCCAAGGCCCGCGACGAGAAGAAGAAGGCCTCCGACGCGGCCGCCGCGCTCGCCACCCAGATCAGCGCGGACGCCAAAGACGTGGCCGAGCAGCGTGAAGACGCCCAGGACGTCATCAAGGACATCCAGAAGAAGCTCCAGGACCTGGTGCCGTTCGGCCCCGGCCGCAATGCGAACGGCAGCTGGGCCCCGGAGCTGCCCACGGGCTCGGACAACATCACGCCCCGTACGCGGCTGATGAAGGCGCAGGTGGAGAAGAACTTCAAGCTGCCGCACGAGGTGGGCTGCTTCCGCTCGGGCTCCAGCGGCGAGCACCCGCTGGGGCGGGCCTGCGACTTCATGATGAGCACCGGCGGGACGATGCCGTCGGCCGTCGACAACGCCCTGGGCGACCGCATCGCGGAGTGGGCACTCAAGAACCAGGACAAGCTCGGGGTCAAGTACGTGATCTGGAAGCAGCGCATCAACATGGGTTCGGGCTGGCGGGCCATGTCGGACCGCGGCAGCATCACCGAGAACCACTACGACCACGTGCACATCTCGATGAACTAGCAGGAAGCCCGAGCTGCCGTGATCATCGCCAGAACGGCTCACCGCGATCACCGCCTGCGTGCGCTGGTCCGGCCTCGTTCACAACAGGTCGTCGAGGTCGACGGCCTGGGAGAGTGCGTCGTAGCCGGCGTCGTTGAGGTGGATGCCGTCGCCCGAGTGGTACTGCGGGCGCAGGGAGTCGGGGTCGGCGCTCTGCCGGACGACGGCGTCGAAGTCGGCCACGTGGTCGTAGGCCCCGCTGGTTCGGATCCAGCGGTTGACCTGGTCGCGAACGGCCTCGGCCGCGGGGCTGTAGGGGAGGGCGGAGCCCTTCATGGGCATGATGGTGGCGCCGACGACCTTGATGCCTTTGGCGTGGGCGGCTCCGTCGATGGTCAGCGGGGCGGTGCCGTACACGTTGGAGAGCTGACGCGCATGGAGGTCCCGCCGGCGCTGACGCGGACCACCTGGCGGACGGTCTCGGGGGATCGCCGGGCGAAGCCGTCCCGGGACCAGTTGGGGCCGTACCAGGTCGTGCCGGCAGTGGCGGGCTGGGCCGCGGTGCCCCAGGCCGCGTTCCACTGGCGGGTCGAGGCTTCGGCGGGGGTGGCGGCCAGCGCCAGGGCGAGCGCCGCGGTCAGGACGTGGATCTTGAAGGTACGCATGACGGTGTCGTCTTTCGGGGCTGTGTGCCAGGCGGTCAGGCGTTCTTGACGGCGGACAGGTCGAACTCGAGGGTGATCTTCTCGGAGATCATCACGCCGCCCGTCTCCAGGACGGCGTTGTAGGTCATGCCGAAGTCCTTGCGGTTGATCACCGTGCTGCCCTCGAAGCCGACCCGGGTCAGGCCCTGGGCGTCCACCGCGGTTCCGGTGTAGTCGAGGGGGATGGTGACCTGCCGGGTCACGCCGCGGATGGTCAGCCGGCCGGCGACCTCGAAGCTGTCGCCGCCGACGTGCTTGATGTCGGTCGATTCGAAGGTGATGGCCGGGTGGCCGGCGGCGTCCAGGAAGTCACCGGTGCGTAGGTGGTCGTCCCGTATGTCGTTGCCGGACTGGATACCGGCCACGTCCAGGACCACGTGGACGCGCGAGGCGGCCGGGTCGGCGGCATCGAGGTGGGCGGTGGCTTCCTTGACGGGGATGCTGCCGCGCACCTTGGTCACCATCGCGTGGCGCGCCACGAAGCCGAACCGGCTGTGCATGGGGTCGATGGTGTAGCTGCCGGTGAGCTCGCTGGGGTACATGCTGTGCTCCGCTCCGAATAGTTCAGCGCTGGAAGATTGAGCATGACCGTACATCGGTTTATTTCAGCGCGCAACTTTCCAGTGCGATGACTTGGTGACGCGATGGCTCAACCGCCGGAGCTCCGCGCAGATAGGGTCAGGCCTCATGACTGACACCCGGATCCCCCCGCCCCTCACCGGCGACGAGCGGACCGTGCTGAACAACTGGCTCGAGTGGCACCGCGGCACCCTGGCCGTCAAATGCGCGGGCCTGCCGGACGAGCAGTTGCGCCTGCGTTCAGCCCCGCCCTCGACGCTGTCCCTGCTCGGCCTGGTCAGGCACCTGGCGCACGTCGAGCGCGTCTGGTTCCGCCGCGTGCTGAACGGTGAGGACATCCCCAAGCTCTGGGACAAGGACCGCGACAACGACGCGGACTTCAACGAAGTGGACACCGCCTCCGTCAAAGAGGCCTTCGCGACCTGGGAGGAGGAGGTCGAGCGCGCCCGCGCCATCTCGGCGGCCAAGTCGCTGGACGCCGTCGGCGACCGCAACGGACAGGACTGCTCGCACCGCTGGATCCTCGTGCACGTGATCGAGGAGTACGCCAGGCACAACGGCCATGCCGACCTGCTGCGCGAGCGTATCGACGGGGCGACCGGCGAATGAGGGCCCGTTAGCCCTCAGGCATCAATGCTCGGTGCGGAAAAGCGCCCACACGGCCTTGCCGCCGCGGGCGAGGGGGTCCCAGCCCCAGCACTGGCTGTAGGTTTCCACGATGTAGAGGCCGCGCCCGTTCTCGGAGACGAAGTCCGGCTCCTTGGGGCGCGGCACCTCGTCGCTGGGGTCCGCCACGGCCAGCAGCACGTGCGGCTGTACGCGCATCAGCAAGAGCTCGATCTCGCGCCGCCCGGCCGCGTACATCGCATAGCGGACCGCGTTCGTCACCAGCTCCGACACCACCAGTGCGGCGTCGTCACTTAGTTCGTGCAGTCCCCACCTTTGCAGGGTCGAGCGGGTCACGTCCCTGGCCGTCTTCACGGAGTCGGCCTGAAAGGGCAGCGGGCACGCGGTCGTGTACGGCTTGCCGCCCATGAGCAGACGGTCGAAGCCCACCTCGCGGGTGATTTGCAAAGCATCGGCAGTGGCCAGAGGATCCTCCACCATGCCGCCGATACCTCCCCGTTCAGCCCGAGTCAGTGCATGTTTGGCCCAATATGCACTAAGCCATCATGGGTCACGATCGCGGCAGCTGCAAGACCCAAATGCACGTGCAGTTGCATTGTGCAGCAGCATGCGGCGTTTTGGGGCATTAGTCTGCTAATCGGACACGAGGTTGAGACCTTGTCATACCCGGCAATGTGGTGTCACTGTGTGTGCGGACCTTGATAGGAGGCAAAGTGACGCAGAACCAGCCGGGTTCCGGACCGACGGCGCTGCGCATCCTCCTGGGCTCCCAGCTGCGCAAGCTCAGGGAAGCAAAGAACGTCACTCGTGAGGAGGCGGGCCACCTCATCCGGGGCTCGGAATCCAAGATCAGCCGCATGGAGCTGGGCCGAGTGGGGTTCAAAGAACGCGACGTGGCGGACCTGCTGACCCTGTACGGGGTCGAGGACAAGCAGGCCCGCGCCGCCGTACTCGACCTGGTCGCCACCGCCAACGAGCCTGGTTGGTGGCACCGGTTCAACGATGTCCTGCCCACGTGGTTCCAGGCTTACGTCGGCCTCGAAGAGGCCGCCGCCAGGATCAGGACCTATGAGGTCCAGTTCGTGCCAGGACTCCTGCAGACCAAGGAGTATGCAAGGGCCGTCGTGACCGCCGGAACGGCGGGAATCGGGGCCGAGGAGATCTCCAGGAGGGTGGATCTCCGGCTGGAGCGCCAGCGGATGTTCGAGCGGCCGGACGGGCCCGTCTTCTGGGCGGTCATCGATGAGGCCGCGCTACGGAGGCCCATAGGCGGCGTCGAGGTGATGCGGGCCCAGATCGAACACCTCATCGAGCTGATGCGCCAACCCAAAATCACGATCCAGATCATGCCGTTCAGCTTCGGCGGGCACAGCGCGGAGGGCGGGGCGTTCAGCATCCTGCGCTTTCCAGACTCCGACCTGCCCGACGTCGTGTACGTGGAGCAGCTCGCCAGCGCGCTCTACCTCGACAAGCGTGAGGACGTGGACCGATACACCGAGGTGATGGAGCGGCTCTGCGCCGTGAGCACCACCCCGGACGAGACGGTCGGGCTGTTGCGGACCATCGCGGACGAGTTTTGACGACGGGCTGCGGATGATCGTGGACGACTTGTGGCGGTGACGGAGTCGTTGTTGGGTATGCATCTGCCCTAGACTGGCCATCGGCGTTGGATCCCGCCGTGGCGGAGCATGCCCAACACCGCTCATGTGGGCGCGGCGCGTGAGCCGTTTCCGAATGGACGCGCCCGCGATCACTCGTAGCTTGATCAAGGAGACCATTCCGTGAAGACCGCTGTCGAGGAGCTAAGCCCGACCCGGGTCAAGCTCACTGTCGAGGTGCCGTTCGACGAGCTGCGCCCCAGCATGGATGCGGCGTACAAGAAGGTCGCGCAGCAGGTGCGCGTCCCCGGGTTCCGGCCTGGCAAGGTTCCGGCCCGCATCATCGAGCAGCGCTTCGGCCGGGCGGTGGTGCTGGAGGAGACCCTCAACGACGCGGTGCCCAAGCTGTACGGCAAGGCCGTCGACGAGGTCGACGTGTTCCCGGTCGACCAGCCCGACATCGAGGTCACGAAGATCGACGACGGTGACAAGATCGAGTTCACCGCCGAGGTCGACATCCGGCCCAGCTTCGAGGTGCCCGACTACCAGGGCCTCGAGATCACGGTCGACTCCGCCGAGGTCTCCGACGAGGACGTCGACAAGCAGCTCGACGCGCTGCGCCAGCGCTTCGCGACGCTGACCGGCGTCGAGCGCGCCGCCGCCAACGGCGACTTCGTCGTCATGGACCTCCGCGCCGAGATCGACGGCAAGAACATCGAGGAGCAGCAGGCCAGCGAGGTCTCGTACGAGGTCGGCGCCGGCTCCGTGCTCCAGGGCCTCGACGCCGCGCTCGAGGGCATGTCCGCGGGCGAGGAGAAGAGCTTCAAGACCGAGCTGGTCGGCGGCGAGAACGCCGGCGAGGAAGCCGACGTGATCATCAACGTCAAGTCGGTCAAGGAGAAGGTCTTGCCCGAGCTCGACGACGAGTTCGCCCAGCTCGCCAGCGAGTTCGACACGCTCGACGAGCTCAAGGCCAGCATCCGTGAGCAGTCCCGCCGCAACAAGCTGATCGACCAGGTCGTGCAGGCCCGCGAGAAGGCCCTCGACGCCGTCCTGGAGCAGATCGACATCCCGCTGCCGGGGAGCGCGCTCAAGGTCGAGATCGACGCCCGCAAGCACAACCTCGACCACCAGATTGCCGAGAGCGGCCTGAGCCGCGACGCCTTCTTCCGCCTCTACCAGACGACGGAGGAGGAGCGCTTCGCCGAGTTCGAGAAGAACTCCGCGCGTGCGCTCAAGGTGGGCTTCGTGCTCGACAAGGTCGTCAAGGCTGAGGAGCTGGGCGTCTCGGAGCAGGAGCTGACCAACTTCGTGGTGCGCCGCGCCATGGAGATGGGCGTGCAGCCCAACGAGCTGGCCAAGCACCTGGCCGACAACGACCAGCTCACGCTGGCCATGGTCGAGATCGTCCGCGACAAGGCCAAGGCCGTCCTGGGTGACGCCGCCAAGGTCGTGGACACCGAGGGCAACGAGGTGGACCTCAAGGCTATCTACACCGAGATCAACGGTGAGGAGGTCGTGGAGGAGGAGTCCGCGGCCGACGAGGACAAGCCGGAGGCGTAGCCTACTCCCGCTGTCGGCGCGGGCCCCTGGGGTCTGTGCCGCGGCGGTCACGGTCCTGAGCCCCCGAACCAATCGGTTCGGGGGCTTCGCCTTTTCCGGGGGCGTCTGGTCGCCGGCCGCGATCCTGGGCAGCGCCACTTCCCTGGAAGCCGCGCATCGGGACGCATCCGCTCCAAGGGTGCGACACAGGGCTCCGGCCGCTGCCGTGGTCGCGCCGAGCGTGCATGACCTGGCGCTGGTGCTCCGGGTGCTCGCGGCCGAGGCTGCACCCACGTACTCGACGGCACTCAGGTAACTCGCCTGCCTCCGCGAGGCCCCGTGAGTCACCGGGCCGGGCGGGCAGGCCGTACAGCGCCCTCAGAGGGCTCGTAGGGATCCTGGAGCTCCGGCAGCGGCCCGAGCGGCGCCCGAAACCGGTAACTCCGGTCAGCTGGACTCCCAGCGCGTCGCAGGGAGCATCGCCCACGGCGGCGGTCCGGACTTCGTGGACGGAACGGGTGAGGTCGGGCGGAGGATAACAGGCAGAGGCTTGTCCGAACCTGCGCCGTCAGCGAACAGTACGGGGGACCGGGCATGAGCTGTGCGCAGCGCGCGTTAAGGTCACAAGCAAAGCCAATCGATTACGACGCATCGGAAGGTGACGCTGTGACCAGCCCGCCGACCTTCTATCAGCCTGAGTCGCGAGGCCGTGAGAACGGCTCGACCTTCCGGCTTGAAGATCAGCTTTATCAGCGCCTGCTCCGGGAGCGCATCATCGTGCTCGGCCAGGAAGTCAACGACGAGATCGCCAACCGCATCTGCGCCGAGCTACTGCTGCTCGCGGCCGACGACCCCGACCGCGACATCTCGCTTTACATCAACTCGCCGGGCGGCTCGGTGAGTGCCGGCATGGCCATCTACGACATGATGGAATATGTGCCGAACGACGTGTCCACGGTTGTGATGGGCATGGCCGCCTCGATGGGGCAGTTCCTCCTCACCGCGGGCGCCAAGGGCAAGCGTTACGCCCTGCCCCACGCCCGGGTCATGATGCACCAGCCGTCGGGCGGCATCGGCGGTACCGCCGCCGACATCGCCATCCAGGCCGAACAGATGCTCTACGTGAAGAAGACGCTCGCCGAGCGGATCGCCTTCCACACCGGCCAGCCGCTGGAGCAGATCGAGGCCGATTCCGACCGCGACCGCTGGTTCACGGCCGAGGAAGCCAAGGACTACGGCTTCATCGACCACGTCGTGCGCAGCGCGCGGCAGGTGCCCTCGCAGGGCCCCGTCTCTTAGGGGGAGCTGAAGTGGATATCAACAGCCGCTACATCATTCCGGAGTTCACGGAGCGCACCTCCACCGGAGTGAAGCAACACAACCCGTACACCAAGCTCTTCGAGGACCGCATCATCTTCCTCGGAGTGCAGATCGACGACGCGTCGGCCAACGACGTGATGGCCCAGCTGCTGACGCTGGAGTCGCTCGATCCCGACCGTGACATCAGCATCTACATCAACTCGCCGGGTGGCTCTTTCACCGCCATGACGGCGATTTACGACACGATGCAGTTCGTCCGGCCGGAGATCCAGACGGTCTGCCTGGGCCAGGCGGCCTCGGCTGCGGCCGTGCTGCTGGCCGGCGGCACCCCGGGTAAGCGGTTCGCACTGCCCAACGCCCGGGTGCTGATCCACCAGCCGTCCACCGAGGGCGGCGGCCAGGGCAGCGACATCGAGATCCAGGCCCGCGAGATCCTTCGCATGCGTACCCTCCTCGAGGACATCGTGGCGAGGCACTCGGGCAAGACCTCCGCTCAAGTCCGCAAGGACATCGAACGCGACAAAATTCTCAACGCGGACGAGGCAAAGGCGTATGGTCTGATCGATGACATCATCCCGTCCAGGAAGAAGCGAGCTGCGGCCGTAGCTTCCTGACGAGACGTGACGCACCGGAGCGCTGCCCAATAGGGCACGTTCCGGTGCGACTCGCCGCTAGGGGGCTCACTGAGGGCCCAGAAGACGGTAACGTCGAAACCTGAGCGGTTCGGCCTAGTCCGGAGGATGTCCGGAGACACTGCTCGCGGCAGCAGGGCGGTCCCACGCAAAGGAGTATCTGGGGTGGCACGCATCGGCGACGGGGGAGACCTGCTGAAGTGCTCTTTCTGCGGGAAGAGTCAGAAGCAAGTCAAGAAGCTCATTGCCGGGCCAGGCGTCTACATCTGCGATGAGTGCATTGATCTCTGCAACGAGATCATTGAGGAGGAGCTCTCCGAGTCCTCCGAGCTCAAGTGGGACAACCTGCCCAAGCCGAGGGAGATCTACGAGTTCCTCGACGCCTACGTCATCGGTCAGGACAAGGCGAAGAAGGCCCTCTCGGTGGCGGTCTACAACCACTACAAGCGGGTGCAGTCCGGCGACCGGGGCAGAGACGACGGACTGGAGCTGGCCAAGAGCAACATCCTGCTGCTCGGCCCCACGGGCTCCGGCAAGACACTGCTGGCGCAGACCCTGGCGAGGATGCTCAACGTGCCCTTCGCCATCGCCGACGCCACCGCGCTGACCGAGGCGGGATATGTCGGCGAGGACGTGGAGAACATCCTCCTCAAGCTCATCCAGGCCGCCGACTACGACGTCAAGAAGGCCGAGACCGGCATCATCTACATCGATGAGGTCGACAAGATCGCCCGCAAGAGCGAAAACCCGTCGATCACACGCGACGTCTCGGGCGAGGGCGTGCAGCAGGCGCTGCTGAAGATACTGGAGGGCACCACGGCCAGCGTGCCCCCGCAGGGCGG
The DNA here is from genome assembly GCF_040137845.1 of Nonomuraea sp. B19D2. Classification (NCBI taxonomy): domain Bacteria; kingdom Bacillati; phylum Actinomycetota; class Actinomycetes; order Streptosporangiales; family Streptosporangiaceae; genus Nonomuraea; species Nonomuraea sp. B19D2. The sequence goes on from NZ_JBEFAK010000093.1 coordinate 13,960, forward strand.
CCGCAAGCATCCGCACCAGGAGTTCATCCAGATCGACACGACCAACGTGCTGTTCATCTGCGGCGGCGCCTTCGCCGGTCTGGAAAAGATCATCGAGTCGCGCATCGGGCGCAAGGGCATCGGCTTCAACGCCATCATCCGGTCGAAGGAAGAGGTCGACACGGCCGACATCTTCGCCGACGTGATGCCGGAAGACCTGCTGAAGTTCGGCATGATCCCCGAGTTCGTCGGGCGCCTGCCGGTCATCACCTCGGTGCACAACCTCGACCGCGAGGCGCTCATCCAGATCCTCACCGAGCCGCGCAACGCGCTGGTCAAGCAGTACCGCAAGCTGCTCGAGCTCGACGGGGTCGAGCTGGAGTTCACCGACGGGGCCCTGGAGGCCATCGCCGACCAGGCGATCCTGCGCGGCACCGGCGCCCGCGGACTGCGCGCCATCCTGGAGGAGGTGCTGCAGTCCGTCATGTACGAGGTGCCGTCGAGGCAGGACGTCGCCCGGGTGGTCATCACCCGCGAGTCGGTGCTCGAGCACGCGATCCCGACGCTCGTCCCGCGCGACCAGCTCGCCGCCAAGCAGCAGCGCACACCGCGCGAGAAGTCGGCCTGAGCCGCAGTCAGGCATACCGAGCGCCCCGTGGCACCACGCCACGCGGGCGCTTTCGGCGTTCTGCGCCTCCCGCGCCCGCCTGCCCCCGAGCCCTCTCCCATTTCGCTCGCCCCTGAGCGGGCCGGTCCTCGACGCCATGGGGCCGGCTTCGGGGTACGGGGGCTTTCCGCTTGTCGGCCTCCCTAGAATTGGTCATTGTGACAACGCCAGAGCTGCCCACCCAATACACGCCGGCCGACGTCGAGACCCGTAGCTACGAGCGCTGGGTATCCGAAGGCTATTTCACCGCCGATCCGGGCAGCTCGCGCGTGCCGTACAGCATCGTCCTGCCTCCGCCCAACGTGACGGGTGTCCTGCACATCGGGCACGCGCTCGACCACTCCATCCAGGACGCGCTGACGCGGCGCGCCCGTATGCAGGGGCGCGAGACCCTCTGGCTGCCCGGCATGGACCACGCGGGCATCGCCACCCAGAACGTCGTCGAGCGCGAGCTGGCCAAGCAGGCCAAGTCGCGGCACGACCTCGGGCGCGAGGCGTTCGTCGAGCGCGTCTGGGAGTGGAAGGAGGAGTCCGGCGGCCGGATCCTCGGCCAGATGCGCAAGCTCGGCGACGGCGTCGACTGGTCGCGCGAGCGCTTCACGATGGACCCAGGGCTCTCTCGGGCCGTGCAGACGATCTTCAAGAAGCTGTTCGATGACGGGCTGATCTATCGCGCCGAGCGGATCATCAACTGGTGCCCGCGCTGCCTGACCGCGCTCTCCGACATCGAGGTGGAGCACAGCGAGGACGAGGGCGAGCTGGTCTCGATCCGCTACTCCGACGAGATCGTGGTGGCCACCACACGCGCCGAGACCATGCTCGGCGACACGGCCGTGGCCGTTCACCCTTCGGATGAGCGGTACACACACCTGATCGGCACGATGGTGGAGCTGCCGCTGACCGGCCGCATGATCCCCGTGGTCGCCGACGAGCACGTCGACCCGGCCTTCGGCACCGGCGCGGTCAAGGTGACACCCGCCCACGATCCCAACGACTTCGAGATCGGACGGCGCCACTCGCTGCCGTCGCTGACCGTCATGGACGAGCGCGGCGTCATCACCGCGCACGGCCCGTTCCAGGGGCTCGACCGCTTCGAGGCCAGGCCCGCTGTCGTGGCCGCGCTGCGTGCCGACGGGCGGATCGTCGCGGAGAAGCGCCCGTACCTCCACTCGGTCGGCCACTGCTCGCGCTGCAAGACGGTGGTCGAGCCGAGACTGTCGCTGCAGTGGTTCGTGAACGTCGGGCCGCTGGCGAAGGAGGCGGGCGACGCCGTTCGCGACGGGCGCACCCGCATCCACCCGCCCGAGCTGGCCAAGCGCTACTTCGACTGGGTCGACGACATGCACGACTGGTGCATTTCCCGCCAGCTCTGGTGGGGGCACCGCATTCCGGTCTGGTACGGGCCGGGGGGCGAGGTCGTGTGCGTGGGTCCCGATGAGGAGCCGCCTGCCGGCTACACGCAGGACCAGGACGTGCTCGACACCTGGTTCTCCTCGGCGCTGTGGCCGTTCTCGACACTCGGCTGGCCGGACGCCACGCCCGAGCTGGAGCGCTTCTACCCGACCTCCGTGCTCGTCACCGGCTACGACATCCTGTTCTTCTGGGTGGCCAGGATGATGATGTTCGGGCTGTACGCGATGGACGGCGAGCCGCCGTTCCGCACCGTCGCGCTGCACGGCATGGTCCGCGACCAGTACGGCAAGAAGATGTCCAAGTCGTTCGGCAACGTGGTCGACCCGCTGGACTGGGTCGACCGCTTCGGCGCCGACGCCACCCGCTTCACCCTGCTCCGCGGTGCGAACCCCGGGGCCGACGTCGCGGTGAGCGAGGAGTGGGCGGCCGGCTCCCGCAACTTCTGCAACAAGATCTGGAACGCCACTCGGTTCGCCCTGATGAACGGCGCGGCCGTGGGGTCTCTGGAGGACGCCGAGCTGACGGCGGCCGACCGATGGATCCTGTCGCGCCTGCAGGATGTGGTGCGGGCCGCGGACGCGGCGTTCGAGGAGTTCGAGTTCGCCAAGGCGTCCGATCTGCTCTACCACTTCGCGTGGGACGAGGTCTGCGACTGGTATCTGGAGCTGGCCAAGATCCAGCTTGCTGAGGGGCTGGAGCACACCCGGCTGGTGCTCGGCCACGTCCTCGACGCGCTGCTGCGGCTGCTGCATCCGCTGGTGCCGTTCGTGACCGAAGAGCTGTGGCGGGCCGTGACAGGGGGCGAGTCGATCGTCGTGGCGCCGTGGCCGGTGGTGGACGCCCGTTACACGGACGCCTCGGCCGAGGCGGAGATCGAGGCGCTGCAGGAGCTGGTGACGGAGGTCCGCAGGTTCCGTTCGGACCAGGGGCTCAAGCCCGGCCAGAAGGTGGCCGCCCGGCTTGGGCTGGCGGGCACTGCGCTGGCCGGCCAGGAGACCGCGATCCGCGCGCTGCTGCGTCTTACGGAGCCGGCTGAGTCGTTCAGCGCCACGGCGAGCTTCTCGGTGGGCGGGGTGACCGTGGAGATCGACACCGCGGGCGCCATCGACGTCGAGGCCGAGCGCAAGCGGCTGGAGAAGGACCTGGCGGCCGCGCGCAAGGAGGCCGCGCAGGTGGCCGCGAAGCTGGGCAACGAGCAGTTCATGGCCAAGGCGCCGGAAGCGGTGGTAGCCAAGGTCAGGGACCGGGCCGAGCAGGCCTCCGCGGACATCGCGCGGCTCGAGGCGCAGCTCGCCGGGCTCGGTGTTTGAACCATCCGGACGCGGGGAAGGTCCATTCGTTACCTAAGATGGACCTTCGACGCCGTCAGGGCTGCTATCGTTTTCCACGTGGGGCGGCTAGCCCTGACACCCCCTTCTGACGAACCCGATCTTCGGGGCGGTCCGGCCAGGCGGTTGGACAAGTCGCGAAAGTTGGAGTAAGTTAGCAGGGTTGCCTCGAAGAGAGGCGAGTCCGGAAGCTCCCGGATCGGGCGGTTTGACAAGGATCGTCCGGATCGGGTAGACTGAAGGAAATGAAATGTGAGCCTCGATCACTGGGGTCCTTGAAGGATTCCGGTGGATGATGTGCGTCCGTTTCTTGAGAACTCAACAGTGTGTTAAAAGCCAGTGCATGAGATACATGCATGACCCCGTCTTTTTGACGGATAGCTCGGATTTGTTTTCCGGACAAGACATTGTTTGGAGAGTTTGATC
>NZ_JBEFAK010000094.1:0-16265 GCF_040137845.1 Nonomuraea sp. B19D2
GCCGCCTGGTCAACCTCGGACTCGCCTACCTCAACAACACCTGGACCCTCACCCCGACCAGCCCATGACCGGCGGACGTGCCAGCCCATACCAGCCCACCCACCAAGATCTTCAGGACATTCCTAGGGCCGCGACGCGTTGGAGGTCATCGCCGCCTACGGCCGGTCTGGCGGCGTCATGCGGTGCCACGGATGTCACCCGGTAATCCTGAGCGTCACGCCGGCGGCCGGGCGAGTTTGGCGGCCACGGCGTCGAGGACCCAGTCCAGCCCGGTCGCGAAGGACACCTCGGCGTCCACCTCCGTGCCGTCGTGTACGGCCTTGGCCAGGGCCGGGAAGCGGTCCGTGGCCAGCATTCTCCTCACATGCGGGCCGGAGGCGCGCTGCCAGTCGCGCTTGGACAGGCCCGTGGCGCGCTCGGCCCGCAGGTTCGCGATCTCGCGTCTGATCGCGCCAGTGAAGTAGGCGCTGACGGTCTCCACGGCGCGCATGACGGTGTCGATGTCGGCGAGGCCGTCGAGGGCGGCCAGCTTGGCCTCCGTCACGGCGAGACCGTTCGGGCCCAGGGACGGGCGGCCGCCGAGCAGGTCGGCCAGCCATTCGTGACGGAGAGCGGCCTGCCTGGTGCGGTGGGCGAGGACGCGCAGCACCTCCCGCCAGTCGCCGGGCTGCTCCTCGGGGAGGATCTCGGCGTGGACCTCGTCCACCATGAGGTCGAACAGCTCCTCCTTGGTGGAGATGTATCCGTACAGCCGCATCGGGCCGGCGTCCAGCCGGGCGGCGACCTTGCGCAACGACACCGCCTCCAGCCCGCCCTCGTCGGCCAGCGCGATGGCGGCGGCAACGATTCGCTCCCGGTCGAGCGGCGCAGGGCGAGTCGGCGGCTCCGGCCGGTCCCACACAGTCATGGATACATCGTACTGTTGCGATACGCCGTGTCAGTAAAATACAGTGTATCGACATGAGACATCGTATCGCCGTGGTTGGGGGCGGCCCCGCCGGCCTTACCTTCGCCCGCGTCCTGCACCGCCACGATCACCGCGTCACCGTCCTCGAACGCGATCCCGCCCCCGACGCCCGTCCCCCGGGCGGCACGCTGGACCTGCGCGAAAAGCTGGGCCAGCTCGCGCTGGGCAAGGCGGGGCTGCTGGCGGAGTTCCAGGCGCTGTCCCGTCCCGAGGGGCAGGCCATGCGCATCCTGGACACGGACGGGACCGTGCTTCGCGACTGGCAACCCCGTCCGGATGACCGGGCCAATCCCGAGATCGACCGCGGGCAACTCCGTGACCTGCTGCTCGGCCCCCTGGACGTTCAGTGGGGGCGGGGCGTGACGGAGGTGGTGCCGGGGACCAGGGACGGCGTGCTGGTCCGTTTCGCGGACGGGCGACAGGAGACGTTCGACCTCGTGGTAGGCGCGGACGGCGCCTGGTCCCGGGTCCGTCCGGCAATCTCGTCCGCGACGCCGCACTACACCGGCGTCACCTTGGTCGAGACGTCCCTGGACGACGTCGACACCCGCCACCCCGACCTCGCCCGGCTGATCGGCGACGGTTCCATGGCTGTGTACGGCGTGAACCGCGCCCTTGTCGCCCAGCGCAACAGCGGCGGCCACGTCAAGGTGTACGCGCAGTTCCGCGCGCCGCTGGACTGGCACACGAACCTGGACCGGCATATTGACCTGGCCGACGTCGAGGCCGTGCGATCAAGCCTGCTGGCTCTGTTCGACGGCTGGGCCGCTCCCGTCCTCGACCTTCTGCGCCACGGCGCCGCTTTCGTCCACCGCCCCCTCTACGTCCTGCCCGTGTCCCACACCTGGGCCCACGTCCCCGGGGTGACGCTACTGGGCGACGCCGCCCACCTGATGCCCCCATTGGGGGCGGGCGCGAACCTCGCGATGCTGGAAGGCGCCGAACTCGCCGAGTCCGTCGCCGCCGTCCCCGGCCCTGGCGATCTGGACGAGGCCGTCCGCGCCTTCGAGGAACAGATGTGGGTACGGGCCGGCAGGTGGGCGAAGATCACGACGGCCGGTCTGGAACGCCTCGTGAGCCCGTACCCCGCCGAAGCCCTCGCCCTCTTCGACGAAGTCCAGCCATCCTGACTGCCGGCGGCGAACGGCCCGGGTCTGAACAGCCAGCATCACGCGGTGCTGGCGCTGGTCGGCGACAGCAGGTTCACCAAAAGGCGGGGACACCGCGCCCGGACAAGCCGATGGAGCGGCCCGTCCGGCTCCTCTACGAGGACAGCGTGCCCGTCTGGCCGCGTCATCACCGACGAGCGGCATCCACCGGCCACCGTTTGCCTAAGAGGCGAGCAGATCGAAGTGGAAGCCGACGAAGAACAGTCCCAAGGACACCCACCTCGTCGCGGAAGGAAACTCGGGGTGCCGGAGCGTGCGGCCGATGCTGACCACCAGCAACGCGGCAGCGCCTCCGAATGCCCCGCCAAGTGCGGCCTGGAGTAGCTGGTGGGTCCCGATCTCGTTGGTGATCAGGGTGACGGTCGCCCCTGCGGCAAAACCGGAGACAGCGGGCGCTGCGACGGACCTACGGGCTATGAGCGCTGCCCAACGGTCGCCATATCGAGACAGCCTTTCTGGTCCAAGCAGGTCAACGATGACTGCGGCGCCGGAGATGAAGGAGCGGATCTTGCCGAAACGACCCCACCAGATCATCGGCAGGCCGAGCAGATCGTTGCCGAGCGTCGACTTGCCCTCCAGCCACATGCCCCAGGCCTCGACGTAGCTGATGTCCGCCATGATCGGAGCGTAGAAGCGGCACAGGTCGCTGCCTAGATGATCAATTCCAAGGGGTGCCTGCGGAGGGTGTGGGGGTGGGCGGTCAGGCGTCGGGGTCGACTTCGGGGTGCGTGAACCGCACGGGCTTGCCCAGCGACCGGGCGTAGGCGATTTCGGCTCGGGTGCTGTCTCCGATGTAGTCGCCGACTACGAGCGCCTCATCAGCGAGCCGGATCTTCGCTCGGTGCAGATCGTCGAGTCGAACCTTCAGCGCCTCGGCCTCGACAGGATCGGACCAAAGTTCGTGCGGCGACTTCATGTCGCAACCCGGCTTGACGACAATTTTTCCGGCTTTGGTCTCCCGCAGATCGGCCTCGGTCATCTCGGTCATGAAGCGGGTGGAGCCGCAGATCACGACGATACGCGGGAGGCTCAGCTGCTTCTTCGCGTCGGCGAGTTTCTCCTCGGGGGTGAGCTGTTGCGGGTATGACACTGGTTCCTCCTGGTGGTGTGGTCCAAGGGGTGCCTGCGGAGACGAGAACGAGGGTGTCCAAGATCGTCTTATGGCGAACGACGTGGACACCCTCGCGACAGCACTCTAGGCGACGACCGACGACATGCTGAAAGAGCATCCCGACCTGGCGCCGTGGCGCCGCCGGTCGGCATTACGCCCCGCCTGAGCGATGCCGAACTGGTCACCCTCGCCATGATGCAGGCCATACTCGGCTTCACCTTTGCGAAGCGTCAACCGGATCCTGGCCACCACCACCTCCGTGTGGAGCGACGACGTATGGGTCGTGGACTCCACCCCGTGGGGCCTGCGCCTGCACCTGGTCTGCACCCTTCAGGGCCTGCCCATCGCCTTCGCCCTGACCGGGCCAAGGCCAACGAACGCGAGACCCTCCTCGACCTCCTGGCCGCCGAATGCGAGCTTCTGCGAGAGCGCCACGGACAGACTCTCATCGGCGACAAGAACTACTTCGGCCGTGGTTTCGAACGCGAAGAACGGCACCGAGGGCGCACACCCGGAGGGGTCATAGCCCGCGTCATGCAACGCATCCTCGCGCTGACCGCCGCGATCTGGCACAACGACGCCACCGGACAAACCGTCCAACGCTCACTGACCGCCTACGATCACTGACCCCTTGGAATAGATCATCTAGTGGGTCCCGTGAGGTCATTCCCGTCCTCGCCCAGGACGCCAAGTGGGTCGGCCGCACGTTGTGGCAGGACGCCGGCGCTCCCTCAGCGGCCGTGAACCCGGCTGGATCGACGAGGGCAACTGACCGAACCGACACCACGGCGTCTGCCCAGACGGGTGGGCGCTTTCGCCTGTCCGCACCCACCGTTGGAGGGGAAACCATGCACTCGGTCTGCTCGCGGTCCTGACCGTCCTGCGGGCTATCCCGATCCGCGGACGCTGGTGCGCGAACCTGCCCTGAGCAGGGCGCGGCAGGAGCGGAAAGCCCGTCGCTGATCTACTTTGTAAAGGCGTGGGTGTCGCTCAGCTTGATCACGCTGCAACAGCCTTTCCGGCTGCGAGGCGGTGGTGTTCGCGGATGAGGAGGGTGAGCTCCTCGATAGCGCCCGTACGGCCCGGTGCGGTGCGGGCGCCGGCGTGTCAATAGACTTGTCCGACGTGACAGCCAAGCCGCGTATCCCGAATGTCCTGGCCTCCCGTTATGCCTCGCTGGAGCTGGCCCGTCTGTGGTCTCCCGACTACAAGGTCGTCGCCGAGCGGCGGTTGTGGCTGGCGGTGCTGCGGGCGCAGGCCGAGTTGGGGGTGGCGGTTCCCGAGGGCGCGATCGACGACTACGAGAAGGTGGTCGAGCAGGTCGATCTCGACTCGATCGCGGCCCGCGAGCGGGTGACGCGCCACGATGTGAAGGCGCGCATCGAGGAGTTCAACGCGCTGGCCGGCCACGAGCAGGTGCACAAGGGCATGACCTCGCGCGACCTGACGGAGAACGTCGAGCAGCTGCAGGTGCGCGACAGCCTGCTGCTGGTGCGCGACCGGGTGGTGGCGCTGCTGTCGCGCCTGGCGGGGCTGGCCGTGGAGCATGAGGCCACGGTGGTCGCCGGCCGTTCCCACAACGTGGCGGCGCAGGCCACCACGCTGGGCAAGCGTTTCGCGACGGCGGCCGATGAGCTGCTGGTGGCCTACCGGCGGCTGGAGGAGCTGATCGGCCGCTACCCGCTGCGCGGCATCAAGGGCCCGGTCGGCACCGCCCAGGACATGCTCGACCTGCTGGGCGGCGATCGGGGCAAGCTGGCCGAGCTGGAGGGGCGGGTGGCCGCCCACCTGGGCTTTTCCGAGCGGTTCACGAGCGTGGGGCAGGTCTATCCGCGGTCGCTGGATTTCGAGGTGATCAGCGCGCTGGTGCAGCTGGCGGCGGCGCCGTCGTCGCTGGCCAAGACGATCCGGCTGATGGCCGGGCACGAGCTGGTCACCGAGGGGTTCAAGGAGGGGCAGGTCGGCTCGTCGGCGATGCCGCACAAGATGAACACCCGCTCCTGCGAGCGGGTCAACGGCCTGGCCGTGGTGCTGCGTGGCTACGCCTCGATGGCGGGCGAGCTGGCGGGCGACCAGTGGAACGAGGGCGACGTGTCGTGCTCGGTGGTGCGGCGGGTGGCGCTGCCGGACGCGTTCTTCGCCTTCGACGGGCTGGTGGAGACGATGCTGACGGTGCTGGATGAGTTCGGCGCCTTCCCGGCGGTCATCTCCGCGGAGCTGGATCGCTACCTGCCGTTCCTGGCGACGACGAAGATGCTGATGGCGGCGGTGCGGGCCGGGCTGGGCCGGGAGACGGCGCACGAGCTGATCAAGGAGCACGCGGTGGCGTCGGCGCTGGCGATGCGTTCGCGGGGCGTCGCCAACGAGCTGCTGGACCGGCTGGCCGGCGACGCCCGTTTCCCGCTGGAGCGTGCCCAGCTGGAGGGGCTGCTGGCTGATCGGGTGTCGTTCACCGGCGCGGCGGCCGACCAGGTGGAGGCGGTCGCGCAGCGGGTGGGTGAGGTCGTGGCGGTGCGCCCGCAGGCGGCCGCGTACCGGCCCGGCGCGATCCTGTGACGATCCGCGAGCTGCGCGATGCCGGCCAGGTGCGGGAGGCGTGCGGTGACGACGATCTGCTGATGTGGGCGGCGCAGGGCCTGCGCGGGGGTGCGCGGGCCTGGGCGCTGGGGGACGCGGTCGTGGCGGCCGCCCCCGGCGTGTCGCGGCGGGACCGGCTGGGCGTGTGGGGCGGCGTCTCGTGCGCGGTGGAGCTGGTGGGCCACGTGCTGGCCGAGCTGGGCCCCTCGTACCGGCCGTTCGGGGAGTGTGAGCTGGTGCGTGAGGTGACGGCGAAGCTGGACGGGCTGGAGCGGGGCGGGGAGTTCTCCTGGATGAGCCTGCCCGCGCTGGACGGCCCTTCGGCTGACGGGGTGGGCTGGCTGGAGCCGGCCGCCGATGCGGAGGTCGCGGCGCTGCTGGCGGTTGATGCGCCCGACTCGTACGCGGTGCCCGGCATCGCCGGGGTGAGCCGGTGGGCGGGCGTGCGCGTGGAGGGGCAGCTGGCGGCGGTGGCGGCGGACGCGTGGTCCGCGCCCACGGTGGGGCTGCTGGCCGGGGTCGCCACCCGGGCGCGTTTCCGTGGGCGGGGCCTGGCCGAACGCGTGTGCCGGTGGGTGTCGCGGGAGCTGCTGGCGGCCTACGGGCGGGCGGCGCTGATGGTGGACGACGGCAACGCGGCGGCCATCAGCGTCTACGAGCGGATCGGCTTTCGGCGGCGGCCCGTGATGGCCTCCCGCGTGACCGGCTGACCACCCGCCTCACCGGGGGTCGGGCCCGGGGGAAAATCGGGTGAGGTTCGCGCGGCGCTGGTGCAGAGTTGACGGAGTGATGTCCGATTTTGTACCTGGTATTGAGTTGTCGCGCGCTTTTTACGGCGAGGTGGTGGCGCCTTCGGTGCCCGGGGTGGCGCACAGTGCCGCGTTGATCGGGCCGGGGTCGGAGGTGCTGGAGTTCGACACCGCCCGCTCGGCCGACCACGACTGGGGGCCGCGGGTGCTGGTGTTCGTGGCCCCGGAGGCGGTGGCCGAGGTGCGGGCGAAGGTGGTGGCGGGCCTGCCGGAGCGTTTCCGCGGCTTTCCGACCGTGTTCGGCTACCACGGCAGCGTGCGGCCCGGGGTGACGGTGACGGACCTGGGGGCGTGGCTGGTGGAGCGGCTGGGTTTCGACCCGCGGGGCGGGGTGTCGCTGCTGGACTGGTTGTCGGTGTCCTGGCAGAGCCTGGCCGAGGTGACGTGCGGCGAGGTGTTCCACGACGGTTTGGAAGGCGGAGGGCTGGAGGCGGCCAGGGCGGCGTTGCGCTGGTATCCGCGGGATGTGTGGCGCTATGTGCTGGCGTGTCAGTGGCGGCGGATCGCGCAGGAGGAGCCGTTCCCCGGCCGGTGCGGCGAGGTGGGCGACGAGCTGGGCTCGGCCGTGGTGGGGGCACGGCTGGTGCGTGAGGTGATGCGGCTGGCGCTGCTGCTGCGGCGGCGCTACCCCCCGTACGCGAAATGGCTCGGCAGTGCGCTGGCGCGGCTGCCGGGCTCGGCGGAGCTGGGGGAGTGCCTGGGGGCGGCGGTGGCGGCCCGTTCCTGGCGGGAGCGGCAGGAGGGGCTGTCGGGCGCGTACGCGCGGGTGGCGGCGCTGCAGAACCGGGTGGCGCTGGCCGAGCCGCTGGATGGGCGGGTACGGGGCTTCTTCGACCGGCCGTTCGAGGTGATCGGGGGCGACCGGTTCGCTGAGGCGTTGATGGCGGCGGTGTCGGATCCGGTGATCAGGGACCTGCCGGTGGTGGGGTGTGTGGATCAGCTGTCGGATTCGACGGATCTGCTGGTCGAGCCGGGGCGCAGGCGGCGGGTGACGGCGGCGGCGCTGGGCCTGTGAGCCTAGTGATCTACATTGTAAAGGTCGAGGGGTGAGACGATCGTCCTCTCACCCCTTTAACAGACCCTGGCTCACGAGGGAGGAGGCCAGCTCCTCCACGCGGATGCGCCAGGCGTCGGGTGGACTCTCCCATGGGGGGAGGGCCCATGCTGGTGGGCGTGGATGAGGAGTTGCTGCCGATCGGGCAGTTCGCCCGGTTGGGGCGGTTGAGTGTGAAGCAGTTGCGTCACTATGACGAGCTGGGGTTGTTGCGGCCGGCGCATGTGGATGCGGAGACGGGTTACCGCTATTACCGGCCGTCGCAGGCGCGGGTGGCGTTGTCGATCGGGTTGTTGCGGTCGCTGGATGTGCCGCTGGCGGTGGTGGGGGAGGTGTTGTCGGGCGCGGTGGGGGCGCTTGAGGGTGTCCGGGAGGGTTTGGAGGCGGAGCTGGCGCGGCGGCGCCGGACTTTGGCGTCGCTGGAGCGGGTGATGGCGGACGGGTTGCCGGCGGCGCCGGTGCGGGTGGTGTCTGAGCCGGCCCGCCGGGTGGCGGTGGTTCGGGAGCGTGCCGCGCGGCAGGAGGATGTGGGCCGGGCGACGTCGGCGGCGCTGGCGCGGCTGCTGGAGCGGGTGTATGGGGTGTCGGGTCCGGGCGGGGGGCCGGTGCGGCTGATCGGGTTGTTCCCGGTGGATCTGGATGAGGCGGTTGATGTGGAGGCCGCCTTGGTGCTGCAGGACGGGGAGAGCGGCGGGGGAGCGGAGGTGCGGGTGCTGTCTGGGGGCAGGTTCGCCTGTGCCACGCATGTGGGGCCTTATGACCAGATACCCCTGACTGTGCATGCGGTGCTGGCCTGGTGTGGCGAGCGGCGCTGCGCGGTGCGGGGTCCGATTCGCGAGGTGTACGTGTCGGATCCGGCTGTCACTTCGCCTGATGAGCTTGTCACCCATCTGATGATCTGCTTGGAGGAGTCATGAGTCCTGAACTGGCCACGTACGGCCCTGTGACGTGCCTGAACGTGACCGGCCTGGGCGAGCCGGGCGGTGGTGAGCATCTGTCGGCCATCGGCGCCCTGTATGCGGTGGCCGCGCAGATGGGCGGTCCGGCGGGGCCGCTGGAGGGGTTGTGGTGGGTGGAGGATGATCGGCCGGGGTTGGAGGTGCCGCGGGAGTTGTGGCGCTGGCATCTGCTGCTGCCGCTGGCGGGCCCTCCGGAGCCGGGGGTGGTGGAGCGGGCGCGGGAGGCGGCGCGGCCGTCGGGTGCGGCGGTGGATCGGGTTCGGGTGGCGACGTTCACGGAGGGGGAGTGTGTGGAGCTGGTTCACGTGGGGGCGTTCAGCGAGGAGTACCGGTCGCTGGCGGTGATGGAGAAGTTCATGGCGGAGCGGGGGTTGGTGGTCAATGGGCCGCATCATGAGGTGTATCTGACGCCGTTCGACGCTCCGGAGCCGCGTACGGTGTTGCGGCAGCCGGTGCGTGCGGCGGGTGGTACTACGTAGGTACGCAAAATAGGTACCCATGTAGGGGTTTCTCGCCTCTTCTTGCGATGGATGGTGAGGCAAGCTGGAGGTGTAGGAAAAGGCTGGATGTGAGGAACGGGGGATCCGCACGATGTGTATGCACCAGCCTCCCTGTCCTCCGGCGGACGCCGTCGACCATCAGGCCGCCCGCCTGGTGGCGTACCACCCGGAGCAGGGATGGGGACTTCTGTGCAACGGGGTCGTCTTCTTCGACGACACGGGCGAGCTGCTGCCCGACGGCCGCAGCGTCCCCGCACTGAGCGGGCGGGCGGCATGAACGCACCGCCGGCGTCGTGGACGTTCTCGCCGCGGCCCTGCTCGGTGTTCCAGGCCCGGTAGGCGGCCCGGGGCCAGCTGGTGGAGCGGGGGCTGTACCAGGCGTGCGACTTCGCCGGGCTGGTGATGAGCGAGCTGGTCGCCAACGCGGTGCGGCATGCGTGCGGGATCGTGCGCCTGAGCCTGTCGGCCGCCGACGGGCTGCTGCGCTGCGAGGGTGAAGGCTCCCGCACCCACCGCTTCAGCGCTTCATCCAGGTCGTCGGCGCCGATCATCCGGCCCTGGACAACCTGGATGAACATCGCTTTCCCCTCGCTTCGTCCCACGCTGGGAGCGGCCCGCCGTCAAGGTCGAGACGCCCTTGCACCATGCGATGGCCAAATCTTGTTGTGGGTTCTTGACCGTGCTCGTCTGGGGTAACGGCCGGGACATAACCTGGACCTCGTGGGATGCGGTCCGACAGAGACCTGCCGGCCGCGTCGCGGAAGGCGCCAATGACAGCGGTGACAGCCGGCACTTACCGGGGACGGCCCGACGGCGGGCTGCCCGCGGAGGTGACAAGTTTCGTGGGGCGTCGGCACGAGGTGGCCGAGGTCAAACATCTGCTGTCCGCCTGCAGGGCCGTGACGCTGGTCGGCGTGGGCGGGGTCGGCAAGACACGCCTGGCGCTGCGCGTCGGCCATGAGGTACGGCGCGCCTTCCACGACGGCGTGTGGCTGGCCGAACTGGCCGAACTGGACTGCCCCGGTATGCTCGCCCAGGCCGTGGCCGAGGCGCTGGAGATCCGCGACCACACCGGCGACCCTCCGATGCGGGTGCTGACCCGCTTCCTGCACGACAAGCAGGCACTGCTGATCCTGGACAACTGCGAGCACATGATCGGCGAATGCGCCGCGCTCGCTGAGACGCTGCTGCGCGCGGCCCCCGACCTGCGCGTGCTGGCCACCAGCCGGCAGGCGCTGGGCATCAACGGCGAGCACGCGGTGCCCGTCGCGCCGCTGCCGCTGCCCAGCCGGGAGGTCCGGCCGCCGCTGGAGACGCTGGTCAGGCAGGACGCCGTACGGCTGTTCGTCGAACGGGCCCGCTCGGTGCTGCCGACGTTCACCGTCAGCGAGGACAACCGCGACATCGTCACACGCATCGTGCACCGCCTCGACGGGTTGCCGCTCGGCATCGAACTGGCCGCCGTCCGGCTGCGCGCCCTGTCCGCCCAGCAGCTGCTCGACCGGCTCGACGACCGCTTCCGCCTGCTGACCGCCGGGTCCAGGGCGGTACTGCCCCGGCACCAGACGCTGCGGGCACTGATCGATTGGAGTTACGCACTATGCCTGGAGGAAGAGCGCCTGCTGTGGCAGCGGGCCTCGGTCTTCGCCGGGACCCTGGACCTGGAGGCGGCCGAGGCGGTCTGCAGCGGGAACGGCATCGACCTGGAGGACGTGATCGACCTGGTGATCGGCCTGGTCGACAAGTCCGTGCTGATTCGAGAAGACCACCCGGGCGGCGTGCGCTACCGCATGCTGGAAACGCTGCGCCAGTACGGACGCCAACGCCTGGCCGACTCCGGCGGCGAGGCCGACCTGCTGGCACGGCACCGTGGTTATTACCGCGACCTGGCCGCGCAGGCGCGGCAGGAGCTGTTCGGCCCGGAGCAGGTCGCCTGGTTCGCCCGGCTCCAGAGGGAGCACGCCAACCTGCGGGCCGCTCTCGACGGCTGGCTGAGCCCGCCGCGGGACACCTGTGCGGGGCTGAGCATGGCGAGCGATCTGCTGTATCACTGGATCACCAGTTATTACCTGGGTGAGGGACGCGACTGGCTGGCGCGGGCGCTGGCAGCCGACACCGAGCCCAGCACGGCACGCGCTCAAGCGCTGTGGGCCGCCAGCTGGCTGGCGGTCATCCAGGCCGACATCCCGGCCGCCACGACGATGCTGGAGGAGAGCCGCCGTATCGGGGAGCAGCTGCACGACGAGCCGGTCCTGGCCTACGTGGCGCTGTTCTCCGGGATGGTGGCCATGTGCGAGGGGCGAACGGAGGCCGCGATCGAGCTATACAGGGACGCCCTGGCCCGCCACCGCCGACTCGGCGACCCGGTGGGGATCGCGCTGTCGCTCATCCGGCTGACGCTCGCCCACTCGTTCCTGGGGGACTCCTCGGCCGCCATCGCGGCGGGCGAGGAGTGCCTGTCGGTGTGCGACGCCTACGGGGAGGGCTGGCACAAGGCGTACACGATGATGGCTCTGGGCGTGGAGGTGCGGCGGCAGGGGGACCTGGCCCGGGCGGCCGAGCTGGAGATGCAGAGCCTGACTTTCAACCGTTCGCTGGGTGACCGGCTCGGCGCGGGCCTCAACATCGAGGTGCTGGCCTGGATCGCCGCCAGTCAGGGCCAGCCCCAGCGGGCCGCGCGCCTGCTGGGGATCCTGGAGAGGATGTGGAGCTCCATCGGGGCGCCGCTGTCGGGATACGGGCATCTGGCCCGCTACCACGACGAGAGCCGGGCGGTGATACGTCAGGCGCTGGGGGAGACGGCGTTCGAGGCGGCCGTGCAGCGCGGTGCCCGCATCCCCCTGGACGAGGCGCTTGCGTACGCGTTGCAGGAAGGCAAGGCCGAGCAGGCGGCCAAGGGGGAGACGCCGTTGACGCGCCGGGAGACGGAGATCGCCGAACTGGTCGCCCAGGGGATGTCGAACAAGGAGATCGCGGCGTCCCTGGTGATCGCCCAGCGGACCGCCGAAGGGCATATCGAGCACATCCTGACCAAGCTGGGGTTCAACTCGCGGTCGCAGATCGCGGTGTGGGTGGGGGAGCGGGTCCGCGCCGACGGCCATGACCGCCCGTGACCGTTACCTCGGCCGCTTGTGCCGGTGCGGACAGCGGAGCCGGCGGCACCGCCCCGCTGTCATTGATCGGGTGTCAGAACGGCAGTGGTCGACCTGACGGGGTCCGCAGGTCCATGCCCTGAGCGGGGCGGCGTGGCCGTTTGGAGATGCGGATCCTTTTCTGGCGCACGATGCGTCATTCCTTTCCGTCGGTCGGGTGGGCGTGCGGGCAGTCCGGCTCGGATGTGACGAGCTCGAACCACACGACCTTGCCGGCGATTCCCCAGCAGCACACCAACCGGTTCAGCAGCGGGATGTGGCGTGGTTCGGCGGCTGTGGGCGCGGCCTCGGCGCTTGCGTCCTCCACTTCGCCCCGCAACAGGCCGTCCTCAACCCACAGCGAAAGCCTGATCTTGTCGGTGGCGTGCCGCAAGGCGTCGGCGAGGAGCTCGCCGACCAGCCGGTCGGCGTCTTCGGCCTGTTCCTGCAATCCCCACGCGGCCAGCCTGGCGGCGGTCATCCGCCGCGCGCTGGGCACCGCCGAAGGCCGTGCTGACAGCAGCCACGAGACGGCGCGGTCCTGCCTCATCCATCCGGCGCGAACGGCCAGGCCATTGCCCATGGCCAATAGCCCGTTCCACGACAACATCCGCAGCGCGGGTTGACTCGGAACGGCCCACTGCTCGACTTGCGGCTGCAACATGGCTGGCACTTGTCTCCCCTCTCCGTGTCGGCGCATGCGTAGAACACCTACTCCAGGTTGCTTCACCGCGCGAAACACCGAGACGGGATAAATCCCCATATAGGTACCTATTCGCCTCGTCTCCGTGTACGTATCCCTCCGTACCCCGCCTCCCGGCGCAGACCGCGCCCCCACATTCAGCACCGACAACCTCTCCAGCCACACACCGCCCCGCCACCGTCCGCCACGCCCGCACCTGCCCAGGCGCGTGCAGGCCGGTGATCGGGGTAGCCCTAGCCGACCTGCGAAGGCTGCACCCCCTCGGTGACGATCGGCCCGGCACTGGCGCGCTGCGCTCGGTACGTCGCCATCAGCTTCGTGGGCGCCGCGCCGGGCCCATAGGCGCGGCCGCGGGGCATCGGCGCCATCACGACACGGTTGGCCAGGCGCTTGCCGCCCGGGTCGATCGGGTCGGAAGCAGTGGTCATGGGACTCCTCCCCGGGATAGGTGACGCGTCGCGGGCCGGGCACACCGCTGTCAGCGCCGGCGGTGCGGCGGTGTGGCTGTCTTGCCTTGCCGGTTTGCTCGGCGTGCGGTTGTGTCACCTGGATCGGCTTGTGCTCTGCCGGGTCAGCGCAGGAAGTCCAGCAGTGCCTTCGTCAGGGCTTGCGGAACCTCCTCGGCCAGGAAGTGGCCGGATCCGGGGATGACCAGTCCGGTGACGTCGGTGGCGACCAGGCGCATGACTTCCTCGCTACGGTTTCCGGGGTCTGGACGCCGGGATCGAGGCGAGGGACGGCCTGGGATGACGTGGATCGAGCGGACCGCCTACCCGCAGTTCAAGCGGCTGACTTCGGTGCGGGTGCTGCACGTGTTCTTCACGCCGTCGCCGGCCGAGTCCTACAACGGCTTCTCCAAGTGGCTCGGCTTCGGCGGGGTGCTGGCCGACAACGACCCCGAAGAGCAGGAGAAACTGATCAAGTTCAACACGCTGCTGGCCAACCTGGTCGTCTTCCACAACGCCCTGGACATCTCCGACATCGTGCGGCAGCTGGTCGCCGAAGGATGGCAGATCACCGCCGACCAGCTCGGCCAGATCGCGCCCTACCTGCGGGCACACATCAGCCGCTTCGGCGCGTACGCAACCGACGAGCTACGTCATCGGCCTGACCCGTTCGACGCCCTGCTCAAAGAGGTCGACTTCACCGACGTCGAGCTGGCCGCCTGATCGTCGGCGGACAGTTTACGTCGAGCCCGGCGTCCGGGTTCTGTCACCGGCCGAGGGAATCGGCTGTGTCGAGGAGGTGGCGTAGCCGCAGAGTGTTCGGGGCCAGGGCCGTGATCAGGATGGCAGGTCCGGCGAGCGGGGTCAGCACGGCCTGCCCATCGGCGGGGTCGTCGCCGAACAGCCGGACGCCGGGCGGCCCCTTGTCGTAGGCGGGGTCGACGATGAGGATCTGACCGGCGGCGCGGTGGCCGGCCACGACGGCGGGGCCGTCCCAGCCGGGCGCGTCCGGCCCGTACATGTTCTGCTGATCAAGCACGGGCCGTCCGTCGCGCCGGACGGTGAGGCGGGTGGTCAGCCGGCCCGGTGGTTCGCCGGCGCGGCCGAGGACCTGTTCCTCGCGCAGGACGAGACGGGCGTCGGCGGCGAGGTCGATGGTGCAGCTCTGGCGCAGGTTGCTGCGGGCGGCGGAGATCAGCGGCTCGGGCAGCCAGTGCAGGCTCGCCTGTTCGGCCACGCTCAGGTGCACGTCATAGGTAGCGTGTCCGGTGGTGGGGCCGCGCAGCGCGATGGTGGCGGCGGCTGTGGTGACGTGCAGGTGGGCGCCGGGTTCGGCGGCGGCTTCGATGCGCAGCCGGTCGCCGCCGAGCGGGGCGCTCATCACGCCCAGGATGCACACCCGTGCCTGGCTCCCGTGCGGGCGGCTACGGCGCAGGTCGAAGGGGCCGGCGCCGGCCAGGACGGGAAGCGCGGTCGCCTCCCCCACGCTGATCGCCCTGATCCGGGCGGTGGCATGCACGCCCCGCGCGGTGCGCCGGGCCGAGGCGGCCTGGGAGATGAGGCTCACGCGGCGCTCGCGGTCCAGGCGGCCAGGCGCGTGCGGACCCAGTCCGACACGGGTGTGACGCCGCCTTCGGTTTTGAGGGCGGTGAAGGCGATGGGCAGGTCGCCGCGCTGGGCCTTGGCGTCGCGGGCCATGGCTTCCAGGTCTGCGCCGACGTAGGGGGCGAGGTCGGTCTTGTTGATGACGAGCAGGTCGGAGGCGGTCACGCCGGGGCCGCCCTTGCGGGGGATGTCATCGCCGCCCGCGACGTCGATGACGAAGATCTGCGCGTCGACCAGGCCCCTGGAGAAGGTCGCGGTCAGGTTGTCCCCGCCGGATTCGATGAGGATCAGGTCGAGCGGGCCGTGCTGGTCTTCCAGGTCCTCGACGGCTTCGAGGTTGGCGGAGATGTCGTCGCGGATGGCGGTGTGCGGGCAGGCGCCGGTCTCGACCGCCCGGATGCGCATCGCGGGCAGGATGGCCTCGCGCAGCAGGAATTCGGCGTCCTCGCGGGTGTAGATGTCGTTGGTGACCACCGCGATGGACAGGCGGTCGCGCAGCGCCCGGCACAGGGCGGCGACGGTGGCGGTCTTGCCGGAGCCGACCGGCCCGCCCAATCCGATGCGCAGCGCGCGCCGCCGTCCGTCAGAGCGGCCATCAGAGCGGCCTTCAGAGCGTGTGCCAGGGCGTCCGGGGGCGGAACCGCCGGGACCGTGGGCGTGATCCTCGGGGAAGGCGTGGCTGTGGTGCAGGTGCATGACTGCTCCAGGCGTCAGGAGGCGAACAGGTCAGGAGGCGAACAGGCGCATCGGGCGGGCGGCGTGCTGTTCGGCGGTGATGTCGAGCAGCGGCGCCGAGACGGCGGGCAACGCCTGCACGCCCTCGGCTCGGACGCGCTGCGCGGCTTCGGCGGCCCGCTGCGCGAGGTGGTCGATGTCGGCGGCCAGACGGGCCAGGACGGCGGTGGCGTCGAAGGGGTCCAGGCTGAGCAGGCGGACGGTGGCAGTGGCCGGGCCGCTGACGCTCTCGTACGCAGCCGCATAAGCGGCCTCGAGCGGCGTCAGGCCGGCCGAGCGGGCGGCCAGGCCGAGGACGACAGGCTGATGCGCGCCGCCGGGACGGGCCGCGGCCAGGGCGTCGAGTTCGGGTGAGGGCCAGGCGGCGCGGGCGGCGCGCAGCAGTTGCCGGCCGAGCCTGCGCGCGACCTGGCGCAGGGCAGGTGAGGGGGTACGGGCGTCGGCGGCCTCATCCAGCAGCAGAGGGTCGTAGCCGGTCGTGGGGGGGGGGGGGGGGGGG
>NZ_JBEFAK010000095.1:0-13615 GCF_040137845.1 Nonomuraea sp. B19D2
GGCTGCGGATGGCCGAGGATCTGGGGCTGTGGACCGACGCCTCGATGCGCTGGTCCGAGCTCGGCAGGATCACCCTGTTGACCGGCGACTACGCCAGGGCCGAGGAGTTCCACGAGCAGGGCCGACGCCTCGCCGTCCACGCCGATCCAGGTAGAGGCCAACCTGCACCATCCGCGCGCGGCGGATCTGGCCGCTCTCATGCCCGGCGTCACCAGGAGCGGGCGCACCGTGTTCGATGCCGAGATCATGAAGGCCGCCTACGGCATACTCCAGCTCATCGTCGCGCTCACCCAGACCGGGCCGTGAGCATGGTGATGGCCCGCGCCGTGCGCGGGCCATCACCGGCTACTCCACCGTCTCCTTTACCGAGCGCGGCGCAGGGTCGCTCATCCCACCAGTGGTGGTTGTTGGCCCGCCAGCAGGACCAGCAGCGCCCCCTGGCCCTGGAGCTGGTAGGCGATGCGGGTTCCGTCCGGTGTCATGGCGTACGTCATCGGCTTCCTCGCTCCCGTGCCGTCGGGCAGAGTACCCGCGTGGCCCCGGGCCTGAACGGACGGCGAAGCCGGGGCGATCGTTTCGGTGTGCTTCGTCGCCACCGGTCATACAAGGCAACCTCATGGCTGCCAGTACACAAGGCGGCAGATGCCTCGGGCGGTCGGGCGCTGGAAGAAGTACCGGCCCGGCCCTCAGACACCTGCTACCACCGCGGCGCCCAGCCCCAGCAGGACGACGCCGGTGGTCACGCTGAGTCCCCGCAGGACGGTCGGCTGCGATACCAGGGCGCGCCCTCGGCTGACGGCCCAGGTGAGCAACATGTACCAGGAGGCGCTGACGAGCGCCCACAGGGCTCCCAGGGCGACGGTTGACAGGAACACCGGTCCTTTCGCGGTCACGAACTGGGGCAGCACCGAGACGGCGAACACGCCCGCCTTGGGGTTGCCGAGGTTGGTGATCAGGCCGGTGAGATATCCGCCCGCGAAGCCAGTGCGGCGCCCGCCCTCGCGGGGCGGGCGGGTGGAGACGGTGGTGAGCGCGGTCCGTAGCGTCTTCACCCCGAGGATCATCAGCACGATGCCGCCTGCGATCCGGAGCACGGCGTACGCGGTGGGGCTGGCCAGCAGGACGGCGGACAGCCCGGCCGCGGCGGCCGTGGACCACAGTAGGAAGCCGCTGGCATTGCCCGCGAGCGTGCCTCGGAGCGTACGTTGGCCGCCTTCCAGAACCTGCCGGATCATCAGGGCTTGACTCGCGCCTGGCAGCATCGCCAGCAGCAAGGTGGTGGCGATGAAAACGGGCACATGCGTGGGCATGGGAAAAGAACCCCTTCCGGGATTGCGGCCGATGGGGTGTACCACCAGGCTTCCTGCCTCGCGCCCCCAAGAGAAGTTAAAAGAGAAGGGTGCAGCGTTAGGATTAGTGAATGCTGGTAGATCCGGGACAGCTGCGGCTTCTCGCGTTGATCGAGCGGCACGGCTCCCTGACGGCGGCGGCTCACGCACTCCAACTCACGCCCGCGGCGGTCACCCAGCAGGTGGCCAAGGCCGAGCGCGACTGGCAGGTGCCCCTGGTCATCCGTGGTCCTCGCGGAGCAACGCTCACCGCGGCCGGTGCGCTGCTCGCCTCCCACGGTAGAACCGTGGAGGAGGCATCGGAGAGGGCCGAGGCGGAACTGGCCGCACTGCTCGGCCATCTCTCGCTCCGTCTGCGGATCGGGACGTTCCAGGCGGCTGCCCTGCACCTGCTGCCACCCGCCCTGACGGCCCTGCGGCACCGCCATCCGGACGCCGACGTCTCGGTCGTAGACGTGGTGTCCGGACGCGGAGCGGACGAGATCAGCGCGGGGCGCCTGGACCTCGCCATCGTCGCGTCCTGGGGCACACCGCTCGCGCCGCCCCCACACCTACGGGCCCACTCGCTCCTGTTGGACCCGATGGTCGTGGTTCTCCCCGATGACCATCCACTGGCCACCGGGCAGCCCGCGGACACCGAACTTCACCTGGAACAACTGCGCGACGAATCGTGGGTTTCCATCCTGGCCGGCCATGCCGCCCGCGAACAGTTCCACGACGCTGCCCGCGAGGCCGGCTTCACTCCCACCGTGCGGTTCGAGACCGAGTCCTACGACGTCGCCCAGGCCCTCGTCGGCACAGGCATCGCAGTGGCCCTGGTCTCGCGCCTGGCCCTGACACATGCGCCTGGCACCACCCATCGCGAACTGGCCCAACCCAGGCCCTACCGCCAGCTCTACGCCGTGACCAAAACCGACGCCAGCCTCACACCCCTCGCAGACATGCTCATCGACCTCCTCCGTGATGTCGCCTGCGACATCACCGCCACTTGGGAGGCTCCCCTGCAAGAAAAACAACGCTCATCGAACTCACCGCACGGAGCCTGAAAAGCCCCCGGTTCTGAATCGACACCGCCTGGTCCGGAACGGCCGGCCCTGAACCGCCCCGACCATCGACGCCGGCAGCTGGCTCGGCGTCGGCCCCGCCGTAGCCGGAGCCCCGGGGTGGTCGAAGCCACGGCAGCCGGCCCGGCTGAGCAGGGCGCATCCGAGCGCAACCACGGGGACACATCCACTGCCAGCACGATCCGCCCAACCGGCCAGCACCTCACGCAGCTGCTCGACGTCGATCCGGCCGTGGTTGAGCCCGCTGTACAAGGCGCCGTGCCCGCGCCGGTACTCCGGCGACAAGGTGAGATTCACCGGTGAGTGCACTGGCCCCGGCTCGCATAGCAGCGCGTCGGTCAGCTCGAACAGCGCGTCGGCTCGCGCGCTGAGGCAGGCGTAGGCGTCGTCCCGGAATCGGGACAACATCTTCGAGGGCTCGACATCGGGGGCATCGTTCAGCACACTCACCCTCGCGGCCTTGTAGTGATCGGCAGCGACTCAGCACCGCAAATGATCGCTCCAAGGCCGTCTCGCTGTCCGTAAAACGATCAAACCGTTGGCGGCAGGCATGCCCCGGGGCGTACGAGGTGGCGCATCGTCACGTCCTACTCATCCGGGTCCCAGGCGCTGAGCTGCTCGAAGAGACGTCGGTCGCCGTCGAGCTTCAGGGAGTTGATCGGGATACGGTCATACAGGATGAGGACCAGCTCGCTGGCCGTGCCCCGAGCGGAGGCGGAGGCGGCGGCCGCGTTCGGGTCCTGGCCGGCAGCGGTGGCCAGCATGGTGCCGGGCCCGGGGAGGCGGGCGGTCCGTGCGCCGTCGGCGGAGAGCGAGAGGCGCCAGGAGCGGCCCTCGGAGGCGTGGAAGTCGACGGCAGCGGGCTTGTGCGGCCAGGCACTTGTCGTTGCGACGCAGGTGGACAGGAACTCGTCGACACCGTCGAGCGCTACCTCGTCCGGCAGCGGCCGCGGGGCACCTACGGTGATCTGGGCGTCGTACGTGTGCACCGCCATCTGCTGGAGCTGGTGCCGAGCCACGGCACCGGAGGTCTGCGGCGACTGCGACGTCCCCCACCACGTCCAGCAACCGCGATCCGGGCCGGCCTTCCGCAATGCGTCCACCAGTTGCTCCGTGGACTCCGCCAACCAGGCCAGCAGGGCCTCGCGCTCCCGAGGCGCAGCTGGGGCGCCCTCCGCTGCGGACTTGGCCGCAGCAGGCCCTGCGGCGACGGTGGCGGCCCAGTCGCGGCGCCCCTCGCCGATGTGCTGCGCCAGATCGAACAGCGTCCACTCGGGGCAGGTCGGCACCTGTACGTCGAGGCTGGGCGCGGAGGCGACCGCGGCGCGGAAGGCAGTCGACCGTTCCTCGATCAGTCGCAGCAGAACGGGGAACTCGAGTGTCATTGTCACCCTGAATCTCTATCACTGCGTTCCGACAATCGGACAGCGATTTTCACAGCCGCCATCGCGGGCGGAACCTCACCACCGCGGAGAAAGAGCGCCGACAGCGCACCGGAGGCCTGCTGCGGTACCACCGCCTGCTGCACCCCGTACGAGGAAGCCCTCGACCCGGCCCAGAGCCCGGCCGAGGCGAAGGCCGCCGCCGGCTGCGCGTGCGGCAGCTGAGGCACAGACCGGACGGGAGGCCGGTGAGCACGGCGACGACGCCGGGCCGTGGTGCTGACCGGCGCACCGGTGTCCGGGTCAGCCCTCGGCGTCCTCGCCGTCCTCCTCGGAGGCGGCGCTGACGGACATCAATTTGGAATCCTATTGCATTTTTGCAATATTTATCTAACACTGGGGTGGCCAGGGCCACACACGTGCCAGCCACACCGAGCGTTCCCCTGCAGGGCCGAAGCCTGCAGCCTGCTCCGTGACGGTCGTTCGAGCCCCCACCACTCGCACCGGCTGGTGCCTCACACCGTCCGTCTGGAGCTGCTGCATGAAGAATCTGATGAGCCGACTCATCGTCGGCGCCCTTGTCCTGGGGGTCGGAGCGGGACTGGTCTTGCACTACCAGTTCGCCGCAAGCCGCGAGGAGATCGTCGCGGTCTTGGAGACCGTGACACACCTCTTCCTCAATCTGATCAAGATGGTGATCGCCCCGCTTATCTTCGCGACAATCGTCAGTGGCATCGCTGGCATGGCGAAGGCCAAGGGCCTCGGATCCCTGTTCGCCCGCTCGATGGTGTGGTTCGTCTCTGCGTCCCTCCTCATCGGCGCCTACGGATTTCTCGCGGCGCATGCGATGGGCGTGGGAAACGGGCTGGACCTGACCCCGACGGCAGGGGGGTCCGGGATCGAGACCGAGCCGGTCACGCCGGCCACGTTCGTCGAGGGACTCGTCCCGCAGAGCTTCATCGAGGCGTTGGCCTCCAACAAGCCCATCCAGATCCTTGTGTTCTCAATGTTCTTCGGGCTTGCCTTGCTAGCCATCAAGTCCGCCAACGGCGACTCCCGCCTGGCGGACGCGATTGACGAACTCACCAACGTAATGCTCAAGGTCACCAGGTACGTGATGACGCTCGCACCGATCGGCGTCTTCACCGCCGTCGCCGCAGCAATCACCGCGGAGGGTGTCGGCGCCTTCGCCACGTACGGATCGCTGATCGTCAGTTTCTACACCGCACTGGCAGGCCTGTGGGCCGCCCTGATCGCCGTGGGGGCCCTGTTCCTCGGCCGCGGAATGCTCCGACTGATCAACGTGGTGCGCGAGCCCATGTTCATCGCGTTCTCGACGGCGAGCACGGAGGCCGCGTTCCCTAAAATGATCAGCTCGCTGACTTCCTACGGCGTCGATCGGCGGACGACCGGCCTGATCCTTCCTCTGGGCTACGCGTTCAACATCGACGGTTCGATGATGTACATGACGTTCTCGTCGGTGTTCCTGGTCAACGCCTACGACATCGACATGCCCATCGCCCAGCAGATCCTGATGTGCCTCGTCCTGCTGGTGAGCAGCAAGGGCATGGCTGGTGTGCCGCGCGGCGCACTCGTGATCATCGCCGCGGTCGTTCCCGGCTTCGGCGTCCCAGCAGCCGGCGTCGCGCTGCTGCTGGTGATAGACCAACTGCTCGACATGGGCCGCACCGCGACGAACATCCTCGGCAACGCCGTGGCCGTCGCCGTCCTCGGCCGCAACGCCGGCGATACCGCGACCCACAAAACACCACGAGCCGACGACGCTCCCACGACGGCCACCGAACTGGTGCGCTGACCCAGCTGCCCAGGCCACGTGCCTCGACCACTCATCTGACGGTTCCCCGCCGGGGGAACCACCCGCCGAAGGGTTTCAACAGCCTCATGAACGACACCACCAGCACCCTGATGAACACCCCGGTCCTCTACGACAGGTCCGGCCAGCGTTACGCGGTCACTGACCGACGCTGGCGCGGTGCGGACGGGACGCCTCTCGCGCTCAGCCCGGTGCCAGGGCTCACGCCCGACCAGATCGACACGAGCGAACGCACCCTTTGGCGCTACCAGGCAGCGATCCCAGTCTCCCCTCGACACCGGGTGAGTCTCGGAGAGGGCTTCACCCCCATGCTGCCGCTGGACTGGAACGGGCTGCGTGTTCACTTCAAGCTCGAGTGGTTCAACCCCACCTCCAGCTTCAAAGACCGCGGCGTCACAGTGATGATCTCCCACCTGCGCGGGCAGGGAGCAACGCATGTCCTCGAGGACAGCTCCGGCAACGGCGGCTCCTCAGTCGCGGCCTACGCAGCTGCCGCCGGGATTCACGCCAAGATCATCGTCCCCGCAGCGACGTCGGCCGCCAAGATCCTCCAGGCACGCGCGCATGGCGCCCAGATCGAACTCGTCGGAGGTACTCGGGACCAGGTGTCGGAGGAGGCGATCCGTCAGTCCGAGCAAATCCCCTATGCCAGCCACAACTGGAACCCGTTCTTTCTGCAGGGCACCAAGACGATCGCCTACGAGATGTGGGAGTCGCTCGGGTTCAGGGCGCCTGACAACGTCGTGCTCGTAGCAGGCGCCGGCAGCAATATCCTCGGCTGTGACATCGCGTTCAGCGAGCTGCTCGAAGCGGGTCAGATCGACCGACGGCCCAAGCTTCTGGTCGGCCAACCGGAGCACTGGGCCACCATCGCGGACGTGGTGAACGGGATCGATCCGCAGAGCCGAGGACCGCGTGTGCCGACGATCGCGGAAGGAGCCTCCATCGCCAACCCGGTCCGGCTCCCGGAGACCGTCGAGGCGATCCGTCGCTCAGGTGGTGCGGCAGTGGCAGTCACCGAGGACCAGATCCGTACAGCCGTGCGCAAGCTCGCCTCGCGTGGTCTGTACGCCGAGCCGACCAGCAGCGTCGCTGCGGCGGCCCTCGACCACTTCCTGGCCGACGGCACCATCGGCCCTGACGAGACCACCGTTGTCATCCTCACCGGCGCCGGACTCAAGTCCGCAGAGAAGATGGCCAGTGTCTTCGACACAGACAGCAATCCAGACGAGGAGAGCCGCGCGTGAACCCTAACGACCCCGACGAGCACCTTCTGCTCGAAGCCGAGAAGATCGCGGTCGCGATCGGACGCATGTTCCCCGGCCTCTGTGAGGTAGTCCTCCACGATCTGCGCCAGCCAGAGCACGCGATCCGCGTGATCGAGAACAACCTGTCCGGACGCAAGGTGGGCGACTCCGCCACCGAGCTGGGGCTCCGCCGGATCGCGGACCCGAACTACCCCAGCGTGATCCAAAACTACCCCAACCAGTTCCCAGACGGCCGTCCGGTCAAGAGCACCTCGATCGGGATCAAGAACGCTGAGGGCCGCTACGTCGCGGCACTCTGCCTGAACCTCGACGTGTCGAACCTCTCCCCCCTCACGCTCACCCTGGCCAACCTGGTGGCGACCGAGATCGAGCACCGAGGCGAGGCATTGGAGACCCTGCGAGACCGCACAGCGCGGGAGTTGCGTAACGTCATTGAGACGTTCGCCGCCGAACAAGCCGCCACCCCACGAGCACTCAGCCGCGCCGCCAAGAAAGACCTTGTCAGGCAGCTGCACCGTGACGGCTACTTCGACTCCAGGAGCTCCACTGAGACCATCGCAGACCTGCTCGGGATCTCCCGGAGCACCGTCTACAACTACGCCAAGCAGTCCTGACCACCGACCCCTGGCGCCAGCCATCACGACGAAGGAACACGATGCCCAACCCCGCAACCCCGGACACCAGCGAGCGCAGCGACACCATACACCTACGCAACAGCCCAGAGCTGATCCAGCCGCTGGGCCACTACTCCCATGTCGCCATCCACGGAGACCTCGCCTACGTGTCCGGCCAGCTGCCGGTGGACCAGCACGGCACTGTCCTGAGCGACCAGGCGTTCGACGTTCAGGCGCGCCAAGTCCTCCACAACCTCGACCGGTGCCTGATCACTGCAGGCACCAACCGGTCCCGCCTCGTCTCGGTCACCGTCTACATCACCGACATCGGTCAATGGCCGGCGTTCGACGCCATCTACGCCGACTGGATCGGTCAGCACCGCCCCGCCCGCGCCGTCGCCGGCGCCAGCCAGCTCCACTACGGCGCCGCAGTCGAGGTCCAGGCCGCCGCGGCCCTCTCCTGAGAAAAGGCCATCCCCCTCGCGACCGAGTCATGTCCTCAGCAATGTGATTATTCACCCAGTTACTTTGGGGCTGGGGACACCTTCGGGAGCGGAGGGCCTCGTCGGCGCTCTCCTTGCGGCGTTCGGCGTCGGCCGGGACAGATGGGGCGGTCCAGTGCTTCTTGGTCTGGCACCAGATCAGCCAGGAGGTGACGGCGGCGCGGTTGCGGTTCCAGGTCGCTGGCGCGCTCGCTCCCCACAGCTCGGTGAGCGCGGTGCCGATCTCGGCGTCGGCGACTCCGGCGAGCGGCCGATGACGTCGATGTACCGGATAACGTGCCGGAGTCGCGCATCGTCCCGGCGGAGGGTTCTCCTGGTCGCTGCGCCGCCATGATCGCTCATGTACTTGCGGCGGCGACGAAGGTTCGGACGATGTTGAGGTCCGTGCGGACATACCTTACGAGTACAACTGTTCGTTGTGGTCAAAGGCTCTACAGTTGTTTGATCTCCTGGTACGGCGCGCGCTTTGATGCTCCCGATCGCGGATCGGTTGTGCGGGTGAGTGGCGAGGAGCGTTGGGCATGAGGAGCGGGCACCGGTTGGGGCGGCAGTTCGGGTGGCTCTGGGGGGCGTACGGGACCAGCGCGCTCGGCACGTGGCTCGCCTTCGGCGCGTTCCCGCTGATCGCGATCCAGGTGTTGCACGCCGGACCGGCCGAGGTCGCGGCGTTGTCCTCGGTGGGGGCTTTGGTGGGCGCGGCCGTGGCGGTGCCGCTCGGCCCGTGGGTGGAGTTCCGCCGCAAGCGGCCGCTGCTGATCGCGATGGACCTGGTGCGGTTCGCGGCGCTGCTGACGATCCCCACCGCGTACGCGCTCGGCGTGCTCTCCTTCGTCCAGCTCCTGCTGGTCTCGGTCGTCGTCGCGGCGGCCGACATCACCTTCCGCGCCGCCTCCGGCGCCTACCTGAAGACGCTGCTGCCGGCCGAGGACCTGCTCGTCGCCAACGCCCGATTCGAGTCCACGGCCTGGACGACCACGATCATCGGACCGCCGCTGGGCGGCGCCGCGATCGGGCTCCTCGGTCCGGTGGCGACGGTGGTGGCCGACGCGTTCAGCTACCTGCTCTCGGCCCTGGGCATCCGCGCGGCGGGCGGCCAGGAGCCGCGGCCCGAGCGCCGACAGGCCGCGCGAATGCGGGCCGGGGACCTGCTCGACGGCTGGCGGTACATCCTCGCCGACCCGACGCTGCGTCCGCTGTTCTTCAACACCGCCGTGTTCAACGGCCTGGTGATGGCCACCGACGCGCTGCTGGCCGTCCTGATGCTCGGCCAACTCGGGTTCGCACCGTGGCAGTACGGCCTCGCCTTCGCCGCGCCTGCGATCGGCGGGTTGTTCGGTTCGCGGCTGGCCCGACCACTCGTCACCCGGTTCGGGCAGCACCGGGTCCTGGTCGTGGCCGGGACACTGCGCGCGATCTGGGCCGTCGGGCTGGTCTTCCTGGGGCCGGGCACCGGCGGGCTGCTGTTGGTGATGGGCGTCGAGCTTGGGCTCATCTTCTGCTGCGGCGTCTTCAACCCCGTCTGCGCCACTTACCGCCTCGAGCGCACCGCGACCGACCGGGTCGCCCGCGTGCTGTCCGCCTGGGCGGTGACGACCAAGGCCTCGACCGCGATCCTGACGGCCCTCTGGGGCGTGCTGGGTGGCCTGCTCGGCCCGCGCACGGCCATCGGCTTGGCGGGCGTACTTCTGCTGGCGACTCCCCTGTTGCTCCCCCGACGCGCCGCGGCGCCCCTCGCTGAGACGGAGCCGACACCGAACCACGCCTGACGGGCCGCCACAGCCGTCACCGCGATCGGGCCGCGGCCCTTCGGAGCGGTTCGCCCCTCCGCCTACAGCTCCGCGACGAGCGTGACGGCCTTCGCGCCGTAGCCGACGGGGGTCGCGGCGCGGCACATCGTGGCTCACGCGCCCAACGTGTAGCCGGCCCCGGCGCGCGATCTCGCGTGTCAGGGCGCCCCTCATCACCCAAGGAGAGAAAATGACCGCCACGCCGCCGCCGCTGGACCCCCGGACGGCCGCACTGCTCGTCATGGATTACCAGCAGGGAATCCTGGCCTCGCTCCCCGGCCCGGCCAACCCGGAAGCGCTGCTGTCACGGGTGGCCGGTGCCATCGCCGACATGCGAGCGCACGGCGCCGCCATCGCCTACGTGCGGGTCGGCTTCACCGAAGCCGACTGGGCGGCGATCCCACCAGCCAACAAGACGTTCTCCTTCCTCAGCCGCCAGCACCTCATGCACCACGAGGAGCCCGACAGCGCCTTTCACGATCAGCTTGCCCCGGAGCCCGGCGACATCACCGTCCGCAAGACCCGCTACGGCGCGCTGTCCACGACAGACCTGGACCGGCAACTGCGGGATCGCGGAATCACCACCTTGGTCATCGCCGGCATCACCACCAGCGGCGTCGTCCTGTCCACCGTCACTGACGCCGCCGACCGCGACTACCAGCTCTACGTCCTCTCCGACTGTGTCACCGACCCGGACCCGCAAGTCCACCAGACCCTGATGACCAGCGTTTTCCCGCGACTGGCCCACATCATCGACACCGCCGAACTGCGGTCGCTCCTGCACGAAAGTCATCTCGATCGGGCAAAGACCTGCAGGGCATAACCGTCAATGACGATCAGCGACCGTCAGGGGATCGCTGTCAGCGGCCAGACCTCGGTACTGGCCGCTGACGATATGTGACTACCTCGCTCCCAGAGCATCTTTTCGGCTCATGGGGTCGTGCTCGCAGAAATGAGTAGTGCTGCGAGCCGCGATCACAGCGGAGACGGTGTCCGATTCGTCCCCTGGCGTCACTCTCAAGACTACGCCCGCACGATCAAGACGGCGGTGCCGCACCAGCGGGTGATCCTCACCGTGCACGAGATGAAACGCCTCGGCCGCGGCGCCGCCGAACTGCTCACCATCGCCGAGCAGCTGCGCCATCGCGACATCGAACTCGACCTGCTCACCGGCCCGCTCCAGGGCCTCTACGACCCCTCCGGGCACGGCGCCGCGCTGTTCGCGTTCTTCGCCGGCATGGCCGAATCCGAACGCGAGTACAGCGTCCACGCCCGCCCGTGCAGGAACGTGCGGAACTTCCGGCCCCACTCCGCGTCCTCGAATTGGTGGTAGCCGTAGGCGTCCCGGATCTCCCAGGCGTGCTCGTACGCCGTCATCTGCCGCTCGGTGTACCGCTTCACCACCGAGGGGTCCTCGACGCCCAGGTGCTCGGCCACGTACGCGACCACTGGCAATCCCCGGCCGACCCGCTCATACGATCTTCCGCCGATACCCCGCCTCGCAGGCGATCACCGTGGTAGGCGGCCCGATCGGGCCTTAGCGCTAACGGCTGCTCCGTTGATCCAAGCGCACGCTATTGCAGCGGATGAAATCTCCGACCACTTCACACAGGCTGTTGGGCCGTAGAGAGATGCTGGCCTGCTGCTCGGATCCGTCGGGATGGCGGAGGCGAGATCAAGTTAGCAGCCGTCGCCAGCTTGTCACGATAGGGCTCTCATCTGCGGATTTGCCAAGCGATTACTTCTGATGAAAGATCCTTTCGTTTGATGTAATCGGTTGAAGGGTGGCGGAGAGTGAGCCGGGACGGGATGGCGCCGGGCGCTGCAGGCCTGTATCTGGTCGGTGGGGCGGTGTTGCTCCGGCCTGAGGAACAGGTGGCCGAGGCGATGCTGGAGGGCTGGCGAAATCAGCAGCTGGCCCGGAACCTGGCGTTCTCCACGATCGAGGGCCGAGAGAACGCGGTGAAGGCGTTCTCCCGCCACGCTGATGCGTTCCCGTGGCAGTGGATGCCGCAGATGGTGGACGAGTGGCTGGGCGACCTGCGAGCGATCCGGCATCTGCGGCACTCGACGCTGCGGAACTACGCCGAGGCGGTCCGGTCGTTCTGCGCTTTCCTCACCGATCCGGCCTATGGGTGGGCAGCCGAGTGCGAGCGGCGGTTCGGGTCACATCCGATCCAGGTCTGCCACGAGTGGAACACCGCGGTCCACCTCCAGGACAACGAGGCCGACCCAGCCAGACGGGCGTTCACCCGCGATGAGCTCCAGGCGTTCTTCGACTACGCCGACGACCAGGTCCACCGGGTCAGTGGCGCCGGACGCAAGGGCTGGCTGCTGGCATTCCGGGACGCGACGTTGTTCAAGACCGCCTATGCCTACGGGGTGCGCCGCCGTGAGGATCGGATGCTGGACCTGGTCGACTTCGGGCCCAACCCGCACGCGCCGATCTTCGGAGACTTCGGCGTCTGTTACGTCCGCTGGGGCAAGGCGATGAAGGGTTCACCGCCCAAGCGCCGCAGCGTCCTGACGGTCGGCCCGCGCGACGGGATCGGCGGGATGGACTGGATCGTCGACATCCTCCACCAGTGGGTCACCGAAGTCCGGCCTGGGTTCGCCCAGGCGGCCGTCTCACCGGCGTTCTGGCCTTCCGAGCGCAGCCCACGGATCGGGTTCTCCCAGATCAACACCCGCTTCGCCACCTACCGCGACGCACTCGGCCTCGACCCGGGCCTGGACTTCCACTCCTTTCGCCGCTCCTACGTCACCCACCTCATCGAGGACGGCTGGGACCCCCGATTCGTCCAGGAGCAAGTCGGCCACGAGCACGCCTCCACCACCTCGATCTACACCTGCGTCTCCTCCGACTTTCGTACCCGCACCCTGCGCCAAGCGATGGAATCGACCCTGAATGCCGCCCTCGCCACCGGAAGGAAGAACCGATGAAACGCCAGGTCAGCTACCAGTGGCGGCTCCGCGAGACCATGGCCGCGCACGGCATGTTCACCGCCACCGACCTCGCCCAGCCTCTCGCCGACCGCGGCATCACCCTGTCATCGGTCCAGATCTGGCGGCTGGTCACCCAAACCCCCGAACGGCTCTCCATGCCGGTCCTCGCCGCACTCTGCGACATCTTCGGCTGCACCCCCGCCGACCTCATCGCCACCAAAGCCGAAAACGCCGCACCCCGCCGCACCGCCACCGGCGACACCGGCCCGGCAACCCAGATCGCGCCGATCAGACCCAAGCGCGCCCGGATCCGCCCCGACCAATGAGCCCCCTCTCCCCAGAGCGCTACGAGCGCAATCACATCCGCGACTGCGCCCGCTGCGGCCGCCGCGCCGCCAAAGCCGCAAACTGGTCTGACGGGCCGATCTGCCGGACCTGCCTGCACAAGGCCGAGAACACACACGGCACCTGCCCCACCTGCAGCACCGACCGTCTCCTGCCCGGCCGCAGGGATAACGGCGAGGCGATCTGCCGGGACTGCGCCGGCATCACCCGCTCGTTCTCCTGCTCTCGCTGCAGACATGAAGGCCAGCTCTATACAGGTCGTCTCTGCACCAGATGCACCCTGACCGACCTGATCCACACCGTCTTCGACGACGGCACGGGCTCCATCAGTCCAGCCTTGCGCCCGCTCGCCGATCGGCTGATCGCCTCACCCAACCCCAAATCCACCTGGATGTGTGGACCGTCCCGGGAATCTTGGAGGCTACGATTCCTGCGAACTTGCGAATGACGTAGCAGATTCCTGCGCCTTATAGAAGGCGCCTTCATACTCCTTCGGTGGAATATTACCGCAGAACGAGTGGAG
>NZ_JBEFAK010000096.1:0-13583 GCF_040137845.1 Nonomuraea sp. B19D2
CACACCGAGCACGCCGACGTGAACGCCGCCAAGAACATCCTCACCGCCGGGAGGGCGGAGCACGCACAACCCGGACCGGGTGCGCGGGCTGGGGCGCGCAAACCACGCAACCGTGTGGGCCGGAAGGCCAACCGCCAAGCAACAGCAGCTCAGGGCCACGCTACGGCGAGCCCCGAGCTGGCTGGAATCCCCCGACTTTAGTCGTGGGGAGCGCTTCAATCTCAGGTGACGGTTCCCGGTTGGGCGGACAGGAGGGTCTGGACCCAGCCGCTGGGGTCGACGGCGCCGTGGCTGCCGAGGTCGTCGTCTCGGCCGTCGTAGGGGTTGGCGTCGAAGTAGCCGTGCAGGGATCCTTCAGGGCGGTGCCCGTAATAGACGCCCCCGCCTGGCGAGAGCAGATGGTCGAAGACCTGCCAGGTGGCGTCGCGTAGCTGGTAGCGCTGCCAGGATTCGGCGCCGTTGATCTTGTAGGAGATCAGTTGCCCGGCGGTGGTGGTGCCGAGAATCCAGTCTGGCCCGGTCGTCGTGAGCGTCTTGAGGGTGAAGCCGCTTCCGATGAGTGTGTTGCCGGTGATGTCAGCCAGGGTTGGCTTCGTCTTGGTGATGGTGTAGCGGCGTAGCACGCCGTTGGCTATGCCGAACAGATGGCTGTTGCCGTCGTAGGCCAGCAACTCGTGGGTGTATCCGCTCCCGAGCAACACCGGTGGTTCGAACGTGACAGGGTCCCGGTTGGAAATGATGTCGACCCGGTACAGCTTGCCGCCGGAGTCGTCCTGGGTGACCAACAGCGTGTTGTAGTCGAGCGTGGCCATCGCTTTCGGTTTGAACCCCAGCGAGGCGGTCGAGAGCTCCGCGCCACGCGTACGCTTCCCGGTCGCCGCGTCGATCGCCGTGTATGTCAGCCTCCCGTCCGGCAGCACCCCGTACACCGACGCGGTCCCCTTCGGTCCGCTGACATAGGGCCAGATGGCGTTGACGATGAGCTGCGCGTCAGCGGCCTGGACCTGGTAGCGGTCGGGATAGGCGGACACCTGGACGGTCTGGCACACCTCTCCGATCGGCGCGGTCCGCCAGCTGTTGTTCGGGTAGACCCGGAGCATCTCGTCGAGGAAGGCGTTGGTGGCCCACGTCGGGTTGAGCCGCTGGGACCTGCTTCCCCAGGAGGCGCGCTGCTGGAAAAGCCCCAGGCTGTCGTGGTCGACTTCCTCGCTGATGTTCTGGATGCTGGTCTCCACGATGATCGTGGTCACCGCGATCACGGCCGCCCGCGGCTCCAGCCCGCGGTCGTGCACGGCCTTGATCACCATGCGGGCGCAGGACACGCGGTAGGCGGACATGTAGCCGCGCATCTTGTCGTTGAGGGTGTTGTTGAGCTGGGTGGCCAGGGCCGCGTCGGTCGATGTCGTGCCGCCGGGATCGCACGCGGCGAGTTGGTAGGCGGCGGTGACGTCGGACGTCTTGGGCGGCTCTGTCCGTACCTCCGGCTGCGGATCGCGGACCGCGGCCGCGGGGGAGGCGATGGCGCACAAGGAGATCATGGCTGTGGCCACGACAGCAGCGTGCGACAGGAACGCGCGGAGTCGCCCGTTCACGAGCTGGTCACGGTGTCGGGCTGTGCGGACAGGAGGGTCTGGACCCAGCCGCTGGGGTCGACGGCGCCGTGGCTGCCGAGGTCGTCGTCTCGGCCGTCGTAGGGGTTGGCGTCGAAGTAGCCGTGCAGGGATCCTTCAGGGCGGTGCCCGTAATAGACGCCCCCGCCTGGCGAGAGCAGATGGTCGAAGACCTGCCAGGTGGCGTCGCGTAGCTGGTAGCGCTGCCAGGATTCGGCGCCGTTGATCTTGTAGGAGATCAGTTGCCCGGCGGTGGTGGTGCCGAGAATCCAGTCTGGCCCGGTCGTCGTGAGCGTCTTGAGGGTGAAGCCGCTTCCGATGAGTGTGTTGCCGGTGATGTCAGCCAGGGTTGGCTTCGTCTTGGTGATGGTGTAGCGGCGTAGCACGCCGTTGGCTATGCCGAACAGATGGCTGTTGCCGTCGTAGGCCAGCAACTCGTGGGTGTATCCGCTCCCGAGCAACACCGGTGGTTCGAACGTGACAGGGTCCCGGTTGGAAATGATGTCGACCCGGTACAGCTTGCCGCCGGAGTCGTCCTGGGTGACCAACAGCGTGTTGTAGTCGAGCGTGGCCATCGCTTTCGGTTTGAACCCCAGCGAGGCGGTCGAGAGCTCCGCGCCACGCGTACGCTTCCCGGTCGCCGCGTCGATCGCCGTGTATGTCAGCCTCCCGTCCGGCAGCACCCCGTACACCGACGCGGTCCCCGCGGGGGAACGTGACGGGCAGTTGAAGCTTTCGACGTTGCGCCAGGTCTGGAGGTTCGATTGACCGTAGGTGACGCCGTTGAAGGTCGGCTTGATCCGCTCGGAGCCGGCGAACCCCCAAGAGGCGTCCCCGTCGCCGTTGGCGTCGTAGGCGAGTTCGAAGTGCAGGTGCGGGTGCCCGTTGGACTCCGCCCCGGTCTTGCCGACCTTGCCGATCACCGTTCCCCGCTCCACCCTGTCTCCGGATGAGACGCCACGGGACTGCAGATG
This sequence comes from Nonomuraea sp. B19D2, assembly GCF_040137845.1. NCBI lineage: Bacteria > Bacillati > Actinomycetota > Actinomycetes > Streptosporangiales > Streptosporangiaceae > Nonomuraea > Nonomuraea sp. B19D2. The sequence continues at coordinate 2,585 of NZ_JBEFAK010000096.1, forward strand.
GATGTACGTGGTGAAGTAGCCGCCGCCATGATCGATCTGTACGACCTGGCCGCCGTTCTCGTGGTAAAAGGACTTGTCCACCCTCCCGGCGGCCGCGGCGACCAAGGTGGCGCCCTCGGTGCCCTGCTGGTCAGGCTCCTTCACCATGTCGAGGGCGGGGGCGTGGCCCCAGGTGTCCAGCCGCCACTTCTGCCCGCAGGGGAAGGGAAGCTGGAGGTTCGGTGCGGCCGCGGCGGGGGTCGAGGTCGCGACCAGGCCGCCGGCCACGATCGTGAGGAGCAGGGCACCGCCGGCTAAGCGTCTTTTGAGCACGTCGTTCCTTTCACAGGGGGTTCGGGAGAAAGGCCCTACACACGGAGGGATCTCCGTTGTGCGGGTCGAGGCGGACTCGACAGTAACCTTGCGGCGGTATATGCGAGGTATGTCAGAACGACCGCGGGCGGCTACCGGGCGGTGGCGTGCCGTTCGAGGAAGGAATGGACGTCCGCCTCGTCGACGCCGTGGAACGAGCCGGGCGCGGCCGGGCCGCCAGAACGTAGGAGTTGGCGCGGGCCGAGGGCCAGGTGCGCAGACGGGCGGCTTTTTGCACGGTGGGATGGACGCCTTGCTCGACCAGCCCCGGACTGGGCGGCCCAAGGCTGAGTTGACGGCGACCGACGAGGAGCGGGCCACGCTGCAAAGGTGGGCCCGACGAGCCAAATCGTCGCAGGTCCTGGCGATGCGAGTGGAGGATCGTGCTGGGGTTCGCGGACGGCAAGGACAACACAGGACGCGGCAGCGGTGCCGGACACGCGCCGGTGAGGAGATTCTTGAGGCGGCCAAGCGGGACAACCCCCGGAACACCGCCGAAGGACCCGTCGCGATCGCCCTGTACGGTTTGCGCCGCGACGAGCTGTACGACGCGCTCCTCGGCCCCCGGCGGCCTGCCTCCCCCCGGGGCACAGGCGCCTCAGGCGGCGGCGGAGGGTGCGGTGGTGGTTGCGGCGGCCCCTGACCGCCTCAGCGACAGAGCTCGCCGAGGTTTGTTGCGGACGGCCCACCCGTGGAGTTCGTGGAAGGCCTGCCGCAGGTCTTCGCTCACCGGGCTTGCGCCTGCCGATGATCACATCCGCCCAGGTCATGCCCCTGTGAGGGCTTCAGGGTGTGCGCGAGGTCCGACCATCAGGAGCGGAGGGCGGGTGGCATGATGATCGGCCGTGCTCCTTCGCCTGGCCTATCTGACCGTCACGAACGCCCCCGCCCAGGCCGCCGCGGTACACGCGGCCGGCGGCCCCCTCCACCGCCTTCGCCACCACACTGCACACCCTGGTCGGCCAGGTGGAGCGGCAGACGGGCATCCGCCTCCGCCCCGAACCCGTCGCGGTCGGCCATCACTCAAGCGCACAACAGGCTCGACGCCGATCGGCGGCCTGAATCCCTCAGCAGGTGGTGGCCTTGCCGAAGAATGGGGGCGCGTTGTTCCCGAGCGGTCTCCGCGCGGGTACGGCCACCACCCTGAGCAAGCACGCGCGGTGGACCTTCCGGGGGAAGGCCAGCGCCCGCATCCAGTCTGCGGCCGGCCAGGGACCCCGACAGCGACAGCGCCCAGGACGACTTCGATCGCCGGGCTCAATCGGCCGCAGACAACAACGAGAGGAGGACGAGCAAGGCGATGAGGACTGAGCCTCTGCCAGTTGCCATCGCCGATGTGACGGCGTACTTGGTCTGCCCCCTCGACGAACCGGGACCCCTCCCGGGCGGTGAGCGCTAGAAGGGAATCATGAAACGGCTTACCCTCACCGCCCTCGCCCTCACGTGCGCGCTGGCCACGGCGCCGGCCCTCGCCGCACAGCCTGCCGCTGCCGCGGCCAAGCCGCGCCTGAGTGGCTGCTACGACGGGAAATGCAAGTTCAGCTTCAAGTACGTGGTGAGCTTCCGCATCTCCAGCAAGAAGTACGGCTTTTCCAAGGTCATCGTCTACAAGGAGGATGCGAAGACGGTCGTCGTGGACACGGGCTTCAACCGCCGGATCGATGGCAGGGTGTTCACTGCCGGCGGCAGTGTCGCCGTGTGGGAAGGCGGCTGGGGCAACATCAGCGGCCTCAAGTTCCGCGTGCTGAAGGTCACCAAGCTAGGGGCGACGATCCACTTCCTCGGCTGACGGCACCCCAGTCGCTGGTGTTGTGGCATGAGGTCGCGGTGCTGCGTCGCCAGGTCGCCCAGCCCAGGCCGGACCGGGCCGATCGGGCGCTGCTGGCAAGGCCGTTACCCGCTCGCCTTCGACTGCATCGCATCGCGACACCCGACACGCTGCTCGCCTGGCACCGCAGGCTGGTCAAGAAGAAGTGGACCTACCCCACCAAGCAGGGCCGGCCCCCAGTTTCCGAAGAGATCCGCGCTCTGATCGTCCGGTTGGCGCGGGAGAATCCCCGTTGGGGGCATCGGCGCATCCAGGGCGAGCTCCTCGGTCTTGGACACAGGGTAGGGGAGAGGACGGTCCGCCGGATCCTGGCGGCGGCGGGATTTGGGCCCGCGCCGCGCCGGGCTTCACCGACCTGGTTCCTCAAGCGCCTGTACGTGTTGTTCGTCATGGAGATCGAAACGCGGCGCGTGCGTATCTTTGGTTCGGCAGAGGATTTGACGAGGTGCTCGCCGGCGCCGACGTGCACGTTCTGAAGATTCCGCCGCGCTCGCCACGGGCGAACGCGTTCGCCGAGCGGTTCGTCGGCACCCTCAGGCGCGAATGCCTCGATCACCTTCTGGTCCGTGGTGAGCGGCACCTGCGGCACGTCCTGGCCGAGTACGAGCGCCACTACAACCAGCACCGGCCGCATCAGGCACTGAACCTTTTTCAGGCTCCTTGGCCGGTGCCCTGGTCACAGCGTGATCGCAATGCCGGTATTCGGCCGGTGACATGAAGAAGCTCCTGGTAGACGGGTTGATCACCACAACCCACACCGTCGCAACCAGGAGCTTCCGGTGCTGTTCTACCGTGCCGCCGTCGATTTGTCGCATCAGACCCTGAACTACGTCGCTGGGGTGATCCGGCGGCGCCGTAAGTCCATGAGGTCGGTCTGGCGGCTGCTCAACCCCGGTCAGCAGGCGCTGCTGGTGCTGGTCTACCTGCGCAAGGGTGAGACGTTCGCCGAGCTCGGGGCCGGGTTCGGGGTGTCGACGGCAACCGCGTGGCGGTATGTGGAGGAGACGGTGGCGCTGCTGTCGGCCCGCTCGCCCAAGCTTACGGCGGCGTTGCGTAAGGCCAAGCGGGACGGGCTGCACTACCTGGTCCTGGACGGCACGCTGATTCACATCGACCGGATCGCGGCCGACCGGCCCTACTTCTCCGGCAAGCATCGCGTGCACGGGATGAACGTGCAGGTCATCGCGTCCTCGGACGGGACCATTCTGTGGACCTCCGGAGCGCTGCCGGGCAAGGCCCACGATCTGAGCGCCGCCCGGATCTGGGGCATCCTGCGCGCGCTGGAGCAGGCCGGGATCATCACCCTGGCCGACAAGGCGTATCAAGGAGCCGAAGGCCCGGTCCGCACCCCGTACAAGGGCAAGAACAAACCAGAGTCCCAGAAGCAGGCCAACCGCTCCCACGCCAAGCTCCGCGGCCCCGGCGAACGAGCCAACGCCCAGCTGAAGAGCTGGAAGATCCTCCGCAAGCTACGCTGCAGCCCGTCCAAAGCCGGCCACCTCTGCAAGGCCATCGCCGTCCTTCAGAATCACCGCGTTGCTCAGGCGGCTTGAGGATGAGAAAGGGTCACTGTCACTACGCCAATCCCTTCACGATCCGGCCGAGGCGGTCGATCTCACGGCTCAAATACAGCGACGAAACGCCGTCTGCGGTCTGATCCGCGAGTATCACAGAGCCGCTTGACGGCGTGCGCAACCCCAGGCCAGCGCTATGAAGGAGTCTTTTGGCACTGAACAGGGGTGGATAACCGCAGGCCAGAGGTCGCATCCGGGTTTTCGCGCCCTACAAGGTATCCAGCTTGTCGAAGGTCCACTCGGCCACGGCGGGTTTGAAAATAGTCGGCCCATCCGATCGAAGCGAGTCGTTCCAGCACGGAGGCGAAGTCCTGCTGCGATGCCTTGTGGGGCAGGGGGAGCCCGCCCGCTTTAATAGACACATGAATTATGCTACGCGGGACATTTCACTGTCAAATTCAAGCTGAAAGTCCATCTCAAAACTGAGACGGTGCGGAGTTCTCTATCCCAGGATGCAGAAATTTGCGATTGTGATAGATTTCAATGTACTTGAACACCTCGCGCTGAACCCTTTCCAGAGTCGGCCACGTGTGCAAGTAGATCAGTTCCTTGCCGATGGTCCCATTGAACGACTCCGACACCGCATTGTCGAAACAGATCCCCGCATGCCCAGCCGGGGGTAATGACTCTATTCGCCAGGGCGAGATCCCTGAACGCGCCACCGGTGTACTGCCCTGCGGCCCAGGGGCGGAATGAATGATCGTCTGGCCGACTTTTGGACGCTGGCACTCGATGGCCATCTTCAGCGCATCCGTGACGGTTTCGGCTCGCACATGGTCGGCCACGGAACAGTCGACCATCTTGCGCGTACACCCATCAATAATGGACGCGAGATACACCCATCCCGTCCACGTTCGAATATACGTGATATCGGTAAAACACAATTCGTTGGGCCGATCGGGCGCCAAGTTCTGCTCGACAAGATCAACCAGGGCGGTGTTGTTCGCCTCGTCCTGCACCGTCGTCGCCTTGTACGGCCTGGGGTGCACGCAGGCCAGGCCAGGCCCGCCGCCCGCGCCAGGCGCCGGACCCGCTTGGCCGGGTGAAAGCGACCGCGCCCGGCCAACTCGACCACGATCCGGGCGATCCCGAGCCGGCCCTCGTGCTCGTGACGGATCTCCTTGATGGCTTCGGTAAGTGCGGCATCCTCACGAACGCGATCCGACTCCCGGCGGATTTTCCAGGCGTAATAACCCGACCGCGCGCCACCTCCAAGACCTTACACATCAGCGAAATCGGGATTTGCTCAGCACGTGGCTAGCGGCGCTCGCCTTCCTCCAGACTCTGGATGAAGGCGAACTTCACAGGCTTTCCTTAGCGAACCACGCCGCGGATTTTTAGAATCTCCCGCTCCATCTTCAGCCGCCGGTTCTCCTCGCGAAGCTCCTTCAGCTCCGCGCGCTCCTCGGCGGTGAGCGGCTTCTCCTCGTTCTCGACCCTGTCCCGCTTCTTCGCCATATTCACCCAATTGCACAGTGCGTACTCGTTGCCCCCGAACTCTCGCGATCTGTGCCGCCGACCGGCCCGAAGTGATCAGCAACTCCACCGCCTCGGCCTTGAAGCTGTCGGAGTACTTCCTCCTGCCTGCTGCTTCCATTTCCACCCTCTTCTCTGGCTGCCCATCCGTTGGTGGAGAGAGCGTCTACAGGATCGGGAGTACTCCACAGGACGTCCTGGTCGGCGAGGCTCGTGTGAAAGCGGTGTGACACCCGGCAGGCGCCGGAGGTGGTTACCGAGACCCCGTCGCAGCCGGGGCGAATCGAGTGCGAAAAGTTCACCCCATCGTTGAACCGGGTCGGCGGCTACATCGTTTCGAAGATCAGCCAAACGCGGACAGCAAGCTCACGTCGACTCAGCGGGAGACTTCCAGTGACACTGCGTCTGAATTGCTCTGCTCTCGTCGATCTTCCTTCTGCGGATCGGATCCTGTTCCAGAGTTTCGGCGCCGGCCCGGAGGCCGCCCCGGCGTTCGACCGCATTCACCATGCCTTCGAGGCCCACGCCAAGGCCGTGCCGACCGCGACCGCGGTCACTCATCTCGGCGAGAGCATGACCTACCTGGAACTCGACCGCCACGCCGACCGCCTCGCCGCGTCACTCGCCCACCGTGGCGTGCGTCCCGGCGACCGCGTTGGCCTGTTCATGACACGGTCAATCCCGATGGTCGTGGGCATCCTCGCGATCTTGAAGGTCGGCGCGGCATACGTGCCGCAGGATATCCGGATCACCCCCGCCGTCCACCTGCGCCACATTGTCGACACGGCCTCCGTCAAGGTGATCCTGACCTCCTCTGATTCGGCGCCGAGGATTCCCGCCAGCGATCGTCACGAGGTCATCGCCGTAGACGAGGTCATCGCGGTGGACGAGGTCATCGCGGTGGACGAGGTCCCGCGCTCGGGCGAGTGGTCCTCGCGAGTCCCGGGCGGGTCGGGCGAGGTGGCGGTGGTCATCTTCACCTCTGGGACGACCGGCCATCCCAACGGGGTCAACGTGACCCACGCCAACCTGTGCAACATCCTGCTGAACGAGCCGGGCTCCCTGGGAATCGGTCCTGGCACCAGGGTGGCCCAGATCCTCAACATCGCCTTCGACATGGCGGTTTGGGAGATCCTTGGAGCCCTGTCGCACGGCGCCACGCTCGTCATCCGCGGCGACGACATCGAAGAGACCGTGCGCGACGTCGATGTCGTCATCGCCACCCCGGGAATCTTGGGCTCCCTCGACGCCTCTCGGTGCCGCAACGTCAAGGTGGTCGCGGTCGCGGGCGAGCGCTGCCCCCGGCATCTGGCGGACACCTGGTCTCGCTTCAGCGCCTTCCACAACGCGTGCGGACCCACCGAGGTCACCATCGTCAACACGATGCAGCGCTACGATCCGCGGCGCCGGGTCCTGAACATCGGCAGACCGCTGCCCAACACCACGGTCTACATCCTCGACCAGAACGGCAGGCCATGCCCGATCGGCGAGATCGGCGAGATGTGGGCGGGCGGCGCTTGCGTGACCGCGGGCTATCTTGGAAACGACGTCGTGACCATGCAGAGGTACCGGCCCGATCCCTTCCGTGGCGGCGGCCACCTGATGTTCCGCACTCGCGACCTGGGCCGCTGGACACCGGACGGTGAGCTGGAACACCACGGCCGCACCGACGACCAGGTGAAAGTCAGAGGCTTCCGGGTCGAGCTGGACGCGGTCACCAGCGCACTGGAGCTGACCGCGGACTGCGCCCGCGCCACCACGGTCCTGCGCGAGGGCGAGCTGATCGGCTTCGTCAGCCCGGCGAGCGTGGACGTCGAGGCGGCGAGGAAGGCCGTCGAGCAGTCGCTGCCGTACTATTGCGTGCCCTCCCGCGTCGTGGCCGTGGACGAGCTGCCGATGACCGATCGCGGCAAGGTCGATAAGAACGCCCTGCCCGACCTGATCGACGTGGTCGCATGACGGTCGTGCGCTCCTTGTCGGACGCGCTCGAACTGCCTCCGCCGCGCTCGGCGATCAGGAGACTGGGCAGTGGCCGGCGCTGCATGCACTACAACCGGCTCGCCGCCGTCGTGCTGGCCGTCAACACGGGATTCCTCGTCCACGCGATCACCGCCGGCTGGTGGGCCGACCCGAGCACCCTGTCCCTCCTGGTGGCCGCCAATGTCACCCTGGCCGTGCTGATCCGCCAGCAGTACGTCATCAACCTGCTCTTTCACGTGGCCACCGATGCCCCCGTCCGCTGGCCGCTGGCGGTCCGGCGCATTCTGGGCAAGGTCTACCATTTCGGTGGACTACACGTCGGCGGGGCGGTCGCTGCCACCCTGTGGTTCGCCTTCCTCACCGGGGTGATGACCGTGCGCCCCGCCGGGGTCTCCGCGGGACTGCTCACGCTCGCGTACGTGATCCTGGCGCTGCTGGTCGCGATGGTGGTCTTCGCGCTGCCCTCGCTGCGGGCGCGGCTCCACAACGTGTTCGAGGTCGTGCACCGCTTCGGCGGCTGGACGGTGCTCGCCCTGTTCTGGGCGCATGCGCTGCTGACCGCGGCCCACCAGGCGACGTTCTGGGCGCTCACGGCCATCACCCTCAGCGTCGCGCTGCCGTGGCTGCGCCTGCGGCGCGTGCCTGTCCGGATCTCCAGGCCGTCGTCGCACGTGGCCCTGCTCGGGTTCGACTACGGCGTCACGCCGTTCGCGGGCTCGTCGACCACCGTGAGCCGTAACCCGCTGCTTGAGTGGCACTCCTTCGCCAATGTGCCCACCCCCGGCAGGAACGGCTTCCGGCTCACCGTCTCGCGGGCCGGCGACTGGACGGGGTCACTGATCGACGACGGTCCCTCTCACCTGTGGGTCAAGGGCATACCGACGGCCGGCGTCGGCAACATCGACAAGCTGTTCGCGCGCGTCGTCTGGGTGGCCACGGGCAGCGGCATCGGCCCGTGCCTGCCGCACCTGCTGTCCCGCGACACGCCGTCGCGGCTGGTCTGGTCGACACGGCACCCCCGCACGACATACGGCGACGAACTGGTGGAGGAGATCCTCGCCGTGCAGCCAGACGCGGTCGTCTGGGACACCGATGCCAAAGGCAAGCCCGACCTTCTGGCCCTGGCCTACCGGGTGTATGTGGAGTTCGACGCCGAGGCGATCATCTGCATCTCCAACAAGAAGACCACATGGCACCTCGTCGAACAACTTGAGATGCGGGGTGTCCCCGCGTACGGAGCGATCTGGGATTCCTGACCTGACAGCGCGTGATCTCTGGAGGACGATCCATGGCTTTCCGAACACTGACGGTCGACGACAATGATGAGATCGTGACGCTCGCCATTGACAGGCCCAGCGTGCTCAACGCCCTGTCCCGGCAGACCCTCACCGAGCTGCAACGCTTCCTCACCGGCCTGACCGGCTTCCGCGGGATGATCCTCACCGGTTCGGGAGAACGCGCCTTCGTCGCCGGTGCCGACATCCGGGAGATGGCGGCGATGACGCCGGAGGAGGGCGAGGAATTCGGCAGGCTGGGCCAGGAGGTCACCCGGCTGATCGAGGCGGCGCCGTTCCCGGTGATCGCCTGTGTGAACGGGTACGCGCTCGGGGGCGGGTGTGAGCTGGCCATGGCCTGCGACTACATCTACGCGACGGCGGACGCCGTATTCGGCCAGCCGGAGGTACGGCTAGGACTGATCCCCGCCTTCGGCGGATGCGTGCGGCTGCAACGTCACGTCTCCCCCGGCCGGGCCAGGGAGATGATCTACACGGGCCGCAACGTCGATGCCGGGGAGGCCCTGCGGATCGGGCTGGTCAACCGGGTGTTCGCGACCAGGGAGGAGATGCTGAAGGCGGCGTACGAGTCGTTGGCGCTGGTCTCAGCGAACTCGCCGATCGCCGTGGCGTTGTGCAAGGAGGCCGTCAACGACTCGCGCGGCCGGGAGATCGGCTCCGCGCTCGACATCGAGGCGCGCGCCTTCCGCCGCACGTTCACCAGTGAGGACATGCGCGAGGGCACGCAAGCCTTCTTGAGCAAGCGGAGGCCCGTTTTCCCGGGAAAGTAACCCCCTACTCACATAGGTGTGGACATGACCGACGCGCATGCGGCACTCCTGCGGGCGCTGTACGACGAGCACGCGCCCGCGCTGTGGCGCTTCGTTGTCCGCTTGACCGGCGACAACCAGTTGGCCCATGACGTCGTCCAGGAAACGCTGCTACGAGCCTGGAAGAGTCCGGAGGTCTTCCACAAGGGTGAGACGGCGTCGCGCGCCTGGCTGTACACCGTGGCCAGGAACGTGGTGATCGACCATAGCCGCAGCGCTCAGGTACGTCGGGAGGTCGGCACCGACCGGCTCCCCGAAACGTCCAGCGCCGACCAGATAGACGCCACACTCGACGCCTGGCTGGTCACCGACGCCCTCGCGCAACTGTCGGAGAACCACAGAACCGTCATCGTGCGGACCTATTATGGCGGCGAATCCGTCGCCGAACTCGCCGACAAGCTCGACCTGCCGCCCGGCACGGTGAAGTCGAGACTGCACTACGCTCTCAGGGCCCTGCGACTCGCGCTGCAGGAAAGGGGGGTTACCACTCATTGATGTCCTCAACGGATCCGTACGCGGAATGGGACGCGGCGTACGTCTTCGGGGCCCTGTCACCCCGCGAACGACTCGAGTACGAAGAGCACCTGAGCGGATGCGCCGCCTGCTCGCAGGCGGTCGCCTCGCTCGCCGGCATACCCGGCATCCTCTCGGCCGTCCCGGCGGATCGCGCCCTGCGCCCGCCGCAGGCCGACCCCTCGCCTGCCGAGGTGCCGGCGAGTCTGCTGCCCGAGCTGATGGCCTCCAGCCGGCGGGCCCGGCGGTGGGGCCGAATACGTGCCGGCGCGGTCGCCATCGCGGCGGCCCTTGCCGGGGTGATGGCGTCCCCGCTCCTGCCCGAGCGGCAGGAGGCCGCCCTGCCGATGCTGCAGACGATTCCCAGCCCTGTCACCGCCGAGGTGCGCGTCATCCAGGAACCCTGGGGCACCCGAGTGGAGGTGACCTGCCGTTACGCCATGCCCGCCGACCCGGCTCCGCCCAAGACGTTCGAGTACGCCATGTACGTCACCGACCTTCTGGGCAGCAGCACCAGGCTGGCCACCTGGATGGCGTCGCCCGACACCACGACCATGCCCGTCGGCACGACCGGGCTGACCAAGAAGCAAATCAGGAGCATCGACGTTCGGCTGACCAAGGACGGGCGCATCCTACTCGACAGGCACCTGTAGCTGTGGGGCTCAAGAACACGACTGCGTGATGTCAATCGCGAGAGCCCGTGGACAGCCGGACATGAAGAACCCCCGCCCCTGCGCAACAGTGCAGGTCAGGCGGGGGTTCGGCTGTTCCGGAGAAGTGGGGCGGGTGGGACTTGAACCCCACGACCCACGGATTATGAGTCGGTTCGATCAACGTCGCCCAGTGCCGACGAGAGTCGATCCGTGCTGTTGTGGCAGGGATTCTCCACGCCGTCGTGTCGGGCTGTGCCCATGAGTGTCGCGCCGCATCGCGCGCGCGAGCAACCACCGAGCAACCACGCGTTTTTGACCATCGGCAATATGCGTCATTTGTGCCCGTCTCGGTGGCCTGCAGAAGGGCCAGAACTTCGTGATCAGGCTTGAGTTGTTCACGTCCAGGGAGATGGTGTGCGGGTGATCAAGCCCTTGGACTGGTACGGGTGAGATCCATGTGACAAGAGACGGCCACTCCGTAATCCTTCGATTCGCTCACATCAACACGAAGGGGACGAAG
>NZ_JBEFAK010000097.1:0-13416 GCF_040137845.1 Nonomuraea sp. B19D2
CGCCGCCAAGAACGTCTGCGACGAGGGCCGCGGGGGGGGCCCCCGCGGCCGGGCTTACTCCTCGGGGCTTGCTCCTGCGGGCTTACTCCTCCGGGTGGAGGACGCGGCGCAGGAAGGTACGGGTGCGTTCCTGCTGCGGGTCGCCGATGACCTGCGCAGGCTCGCCGTCCTCGACGATCACCCCGCCGTCCATGAACACCACCCGGTCGGCCACCTCACGGGCGAAGCCCATCTCGTGGGTGACCACGAGCATGGTCATCCCCTCCTCCGCCAGCTTCCGCATGACGGTGAGCACGTCCCCCACCAGCTCGGGGTCGAGCGCCGAGGTGGGCTCGTCGAACAGCATCAGGTCCGGATTCATGGCCAGCGCCCTGGCGATCGCCACCCGCTGCTGCTGACCGCCCGACAGCTGCGCCGGGTAGGCGTCGCACTTGGCGCCGACGCCCACCTTGTCCAGGTTCTCCCTGGCGACGACCTCGGCTTCCTTCTTGCTCCGCTTCAGCACCCGCTGCTGGGCGACCATCACGTTCTGCAGCGCTGTCATGTGCGGGAACAGGTTGAACTGCTGGAAGACCATGCCGATGCGGCGGCGTACGGCGTCGATGTCCACATCGGGGTCGGTGAGCTCGACGCCCTCCACGAACACCTTGCCCTTGGTGGGCATCTCCAGCAGGTTCACGCAGCGCAGCAGCGTGGACTTGCCGGACCCCGACGGGCCGATGACGCAGACCACCTGGCCCTGACCGATGGTGAAGTCGATGCCCTTGAGCACCTCGTTGGCGCCGAAGTACTTGTGCAGGTCCTTGATCTCGACGGCGTGCGTCATCGCGCCCTCCCCGCTCGTGCCTCCAGCCGCCGCACGAGGTAGCCCAGCGGGATCGTGACAATGAGGTACGTCACGCCGGCGACCATGATGGGCGTGGCGTTGGACTGCTCGGAGGACAGGTCGTTGCCGAACTTGGCCAGCTCGACGTACTCGCCAGAGACCCCCAGGAAGAGGATCAGCGACGAGTCCTTGAGCAACGCGATGAACTGGTTGGTGGTCGGCGGGATCACGATGCGGACCGCCTGGGGGATCACCACGGTGAACAGCGCCCTGCCCGCGGACATGCCGAGCGACCTGGCCGCCTCGGTCTGCCCCTTGGGCACGGCCAGCAGACCGGCACGGAAGACCTCCGCCTGGTAGGCCGAGCCGACCAGGGTGAGTCCCAGAATGCCCTCACCGTACTTGCCCCCGGGCACCTCGAATCCGGGCAGCGCGATGGGGAGGAAGAGGATCAGCAGGAAGATCAGCAGCGCGGGAAGCCCGCGGAAGATCTCGATGTAGACGCCGGCGATCCAGCGGTAGGGGCGGACCTGCGACAGCCGCATGAGCGCGAGAACGAGGCCGAACACGAAGGAGAAGACGAACCCGCCCACCGAGTAGATGATCGTGTTCTTCAGCGCGATCGTGAACAGCTCGGGCAGGGCCTTTTGCGCGATGTCCGGCCTGGCGAAGTTCTCGGCCAGGCTCGACCAGTCCGCGTACAGGACGAGCCCGACGACGGCGATGATCAGAACCGCGTACTGGACGCCGCGGATGATGCGTTGTCTCTTCCGAGGGCTGAGCCTGGCGCGCGCAGGCTCAGCCGTCTTCGGCTGGTCAGCCATGGATCAGCCCAGCTCGCCAGGCTTCTTGCCGAACCACTTCACGTAGATCTTCTCGTAGGTGCCGTCCTGCTTGGCCTTGGCGATCTCTTCGTTGGTCGTCTTGAGCAGCACCGGGTCGGCGCCCTTCTTCATGCCGAAGCCGTACTGCTCGCCGGTGTCCAGGCTGCCGATCAGCTCGAACTTCGCCGCGATCTCCGGCTTCTTCAGCCAGGTGAGCACCACGGGGAGGTCCTGGACGATCACGTCGGCCTGCCCGGCCTGCAGGGCCAGCAGTTCCTTGGCCGAGTCGGCGTACTCGGTCGGGTCGAAGCCCTGCTTCTTGACGTAGTCGAGGCCCGTGGTGCTGGCCTGGGCGCCCAGCTTGAGGCTCTTGGCCTTGACGTCGGCCAGCGACTTCGCCCCGGTGCCCTTCTTGGCGAGCAGCGCCTGGGTGGCGTCGAAGTACGGTTCGGAGAAGTCGATGTTCGCCTTGCGCTCGGGGGTGATCGTCATGCCGGCGGCGGCCAGGTCGCACTTCTTCGCCGCCATGGCGGCGCCGCTCTTGATCACCGCGAAGTCGATGTCCACGATCTCCTGGGTCACGCCCAGCTTCTTCGCGACAAGGTCGACCATGTCCACGTCGAACCCGACGATCTTGCCGCTGGCGTCCTTGAACTGGAACGGCTCGTACGGGATGTTCGTGCAGACCGTGAGCTTGCCGGGCTGCACCAGCTGGACACCGCCCGCCGCGGAGGCGCTCGCGCTGGTCGTGCTGCCGGAGCCCGAGCCGCCGCCGCACGCGGACAGCGTGAGAGCAGCGATCAAGGCGAGCGCGCCGGCGGCGTAGCCACGGCGGCCCTTGGGACTGAGGGCCATGTACGGCCTCCTCGAAGTGAAATGCCACGAAACTTGCTTTTTGTGCAGTTTAAATGGGGTTTAGCAGCGGTCCGTCATCAAGGATTTAACGATGCGTCAACGGAACGGCGTCGGCGCCGACACCGAGACCATCTCACCATGTGGCACGATAGTGAGACGGGTGACCCCCGTACCCCTCTGAGATGATCGACGAGGAGGGGATCCTGGCAGCTACCGAAGCCAGCCCGCTCGCGCTCGTCCGCCGAAGGTTTCTTCCGCTCCCGATGACTACAGGGGTCGCTGTGGCTGTCACGCCCGCTTCTGCTTCCGTTGCCAAACTCGATCTCGATCCGGCCTTCGCGCTGCACCGCGGTGGCAAGCTCGAGGTCCGCTCGACCGTTCCCGTCCGCGACGCGGACGACCTCTCGCTCGCCTACACGCCCGGCGTCGCCAGGGTCTGCACCGCCATCGCCGACACACCCTCGCTGGTCAACGACTACACGTGGGTCTCCAACGTGGTCGCCGTCGTCTCCGACGGCACCGCCGTGCTCGGCCTGGGCGACATAGGCCCCGCGGCCGCCATGCCGGTCATGGAGGGCAAGGCGCTGCTGTTCAAGCAGTTCGCGAACGTCGACGCCGTCCCGATCTGTCTCGCCTGCACCGACGTCGACGAGCTCGTCGAGACCGTCGCGCGCCTCGCGCCGTCGTTCGGCGGCATCAACCTGGAGGACATCAGCGCCCCGCGCTGCTTCGAGATCGAGGACCGCCTGCGTGAGCGGCTCGACATCCCCGTCTTCCACGACGACCAGCACGGCACCGCGATCGTTTCGCTGGCCGCGCTCCAGAACGCCGCCCGCCTCACCGGGCGCTCGCTGGGCGACCTGCGCGCCGTCGTGGCCGGAGCGGGCGCGGCCGGCGTCGCGGTCACCCGCATCCTCCTGGAGGCGGGCATCGGCGACATCGCGGTCTCCGACTCCAAGGGCATGATCTATCAGGGCAGGGAGGGGCTCAACCCCGTCAAGGAGGCCCTCGCCCGCGACACCAACCGCGCGGGCCACACCGGCTCGACGGAGGACGCGCTGGCCGGCGCGGACGTGTTCCTCGGGCTGTCCGGTTCCACCGTGTCAGAGCAGGCCATCGCCTCCATGGCGCCAGACGCCGTCGTCTTCGCCCTCTCCAACCCCACGCCCGAGGTCCATCCCGACGTTGCCGCCAGGCACGCCGGGGTCGTGGCCACCGGGCGCTCCGACTTCCCCAACCAGATCAACAACGTGCTCGCGTTCCCCGGCGTGTTCAGGGGCGCCCTGGACGTGCGCGCGTCCTCCATCACCGAGAACATGAAGGTGGCCGCGGCCGACGCGCTGGCGGGCGTCGTCGGCGACGACCTCTCGCCGACCTACATCATCCCGAGCCCGTTCGACGAGCGCGTGGCGCCCGCCGTGACGGCCGCGGTCGCGGCCCAGGCCAGAGCCGACGGCGTCGCCCGCCTCTGACCTCCTCTTACGAGGGCCTCCCGATTACATGACCCAGCCATGGGTAGGGGGAGGCCCTTGTTTGTTGTCGACTTGGACTGTCCTTTGAGAAACACCCTTAAACCTTTACCCAAGGTGATATAACAATAGCTCTCTGTAAGGATGTGGGCGCCCACTCCTGCAACGAGGAGAGTGATGGAACGCGAGCCGAACCGACTGCTGCAACAGCTCATCTCGGAGGCGAAGTTCTCCCACAAGGGTCTGGCCAGGTGCCTCAACGATTGGGGAGCAGCGCGTGGCACACCGGGTCTCAAGTACGACCACAGCTCGGTGCTGCGCTGGATCGGCGGTCAGCGGCCACGCGATCCCGTGCCGGGCCTGCTCACCGAGATATTCGCGATGCGGCTGGGCCGACCGGTTACCTCGGAAGACCTGGGCATGCCCGCCATTCTCACGCCCCTCGATCTCGGACAAGAGTTCACGCACACGTGGCAGGAGGGGGTCGCGACCGTGACGGCGCTTTGGCGGGCCGACGTGGAGAGACGGAGGTTTCTCATCGACTCGACGTTCGCGATAGGAGCAGGCTCCGTGGGAGCCATCCGCTGGTTGACGTCCCCAACCGGGGGACACCTGAGCGGCACGGGCGCGCGGCGGGTGGGCCGCGCCGACATCGCCGCCATCCATGAGGTCACCCGATCGTTCGGCGAGCTGGACAACCGCTTCGGCAGCGGCCGCGTCCGCTCGTCCGTGGTCAAATACCTCGACACCGCCGTCTCACCGCTACTCAAAGACGGCCTGTACGGCGAGGCCACCGGCAGGCAACTGGCCGCCGCGGCCGCCGAGCTGACCCGCCTGGCCGGCTGGATGGCCTACGACATGGAGCAGCACGGCCTCGCCCAGCGCTACCTCATCCAGGCGCTCCGCCTGGCCAGGGGCGCCGACGACCACACCCTGGGCGGCGAGATCCTGGCC
Organism: Nonomuraea sp. B19D2; assembly: GCF_040137845.1. Lineage (NCBI taxonomy): Bacteria > Bacillati > Actinomycetota > Actinomycetes > Streptosporangiales > Streptosporangiaceae > Nonomuraea > Nonomuraea sp. B19D2. Next base: position 4,929 of record NZ_JBEFAK010000097.1, read on the forward strand.
GGCATGGCACACCAGGCCATCTACATGGGCCAGCCCGCCCACGCCCTCGACCTGGCCAGGGCCGCTCAGCTGGCCGCCCGCCGCGCCGGCGTGCACACGCTGCTGGCCTCCGCCCACGTCCTGGAGGCCCACGCCCACGCGGGCCTTGGCGACAGCCGCTCCTGCGGCGCCTCCCTGCACGAGGCGGAGTCCGCCTTCGACACCCGCAAGCCCGCCGACGAGCCCGCGTGGCTGAGCTACTTCGACGAGGCCTACCTGTCCGCCAAGTTCGCCCACTGCTTCCGCGACCTGGGGGACGGGGAGCGGGCCGTGCGGCAGGCGCGGCGGTCGCTCGACATGGACTCCCGGTACGTCCGCGGGCGGATGTTCAACCTGTCGCTGCTGGCCGCGGGGCTGTTGCAGTGCGGGGAGCTGGAGGAGGCGTGCTCCGCCGCGGCCAGTGCCTTCGCGCTGGCGGGGGATCTGCAGTCGGCTCGGACGCGGTCGTACGCGGCGGATCTGCGGCGGCGGCTGGAGCCGTACAAGAACGAGCGCGCGGTGCTGGCGTTGCGGGAGCGGTCGCGCGAGCTCGCGGCGGTGTAGAAAGTTTGGGCCTCGGCCTGGAAACACGGAACGAGCCTGCTGACCAGTGGCGGAAGCCTCGTCAGCAGGCTCGAGGTGCTGCGTGTGCAGTGACTACTTGAGCAGCTCGCCGTTGGGGCCGACGATCCCCTTGGTCTCCGCGTACTGGGCCTTCGCGTAGACGTCGGCCACCTCACCGTCGAAGAGGGCCGAGCTGATGAAGTCGATCCGGCCGTTGCGGTCGTTGTCGTGGAACATGCTCGTCACGCCGTTGACGTAGCCGGTGCGCTTGGCGTTGTCGTACTTCATGAGCCACGGGCCGCCGTCGGCGCCCGGGGTCATGGAGCACTTGAGCAGCTGGTGCGTCTCCACCTTGAACGTGTTGATCTGGTAGCTCTTGGTGGCGGTCTTGCCGGCGCACCACTTCGGCGTCACACCGGAGAACGGCCGGTCGCCGTCGGGGTGCGGGGCGGCGGGGTAGCCGAACGCCGTCACCTGCTGGCCCAGCGGCTGGTTCCAGGCCACACCCTGGCCGCCGACCACGTCACCGAGGCGGCCCATGTCCTTGGCGATGCCGATCATGTAGTGGGCCTCGTAGAACTTGCGGGAGGTGCCGGGCTTCACCCACTTCTGAGTGAAGTAGTGGGTGATGGTGTAGTTGCCGAGCGCGTCGGTGCCCTTGCTGCCGGGCCCCTTGTAGGCGGCCTGCTCAGCCTGGGTGACCTGCTCCACGACCGGCTCGCCGAACTTGAAGCCCTGGCCCTTGCCGGTCTTGGCCGCGTCGTACGCGTCCTTGCCGACCTCCACCTTCTCCAGGACGGCGCCGACGAAGTCGGGACCCACGAGGTCGGACGGCTTGTCCTCGCCCTCCGACCAGCAGTCGCCGAGGGTGAGCTGGCACTTGAGGAACTCTGTGAGGCCGATCTCGCGCGGCTTGATCCACTTGTCACCGGCCCACGCCTTGAACTGGCTGTGCGAGACCTCCTTCGCGCCCGCGAGCGAGAAGCCGTTGTGCACCGCCACGAAGGCGAAGTCGCCGTCGTAGTCGTCGTAGGTGTCCAGGTCGTACGCCGTGAAGGCGTAAGCGCCGACGTAGACGCCGAAGGAAGCCTTGCCCTCGAAGTAGCCCGGCACGAAGATCCACTTGTCGTAGACGTCGTCCTTGCCGTTCGCGAAGACGCAGTGGCCGGCAGTGGCGACCAGGTTGCGGTTCCTGGCCTGGACGGACGTCGCCGAGCACCAGCGGTAGCGGCCTGCCTTGTCCAGGAAGAAGACCTTGCCGATGGTCTTGGGCAGGTTGACGTTCTTGGACTGGGCGGGCTTGGTGGGGGTGGTCGGGCCGGCCATGCCGGGCTTCCCGTCAGTGGCGCCGTTGCTCCCGGACGACACGATCTTGGGCACGACCTTGGTGTCCAGGCGGTACTCGGTGGCCTTGCGCAGGGCCGCGCCATTGGAGTCCAGCCAGAAGAAGGCGGCGCCGTACGCGTCGGCAGGCTTGGGCTGGAGATTGTCACTGGCCCAGCTCGGGGCGGCGGTGGCGGGGACGGCGAGGGCGGCGGCGCTCAGGCAGGCGGTTGCTAGGGGGATGAGCAGGCGCTTCACGGGAGGCTCCACGGTTGTCAAAAAGGGTGTAAAGACCCTATCGACCCTTCAGTCACTCTGGTAAGGGAAATTGCCAGATTTCTCAGCAAAAAGGCCGACAAAAGGCCGAAGGGCCCGGCAGGATGCCGAGCCCTTCGGTATTGCTACTGAACGACGAACAAGTCTTCGTTCCGATCCGCAGCGAACTACGGGATGAGCTTGCCGCTCCAGGCCTTCGCAGCAGCCTGGTAGACGACGTTGGTCTCACCGTCGAAGTAAGCCGAGGTGATCGTGTCGTAGCGCTTGTTGCCGTCGACGTCCGCGATGAGGCTGGTCACACCGTTGACGTAGCCGAGACGCTTGGCGTTGCTGTACTTGTACAGCCACGGGCCACCGTCGAAGCCGGCGGTCACGGTGCACTTCATCGACAGCTGCTCCTCGACCTTCTTCGAGGGGATGAGCAGAGCCTTCTTGGCGGTCGGGCCGTAGCACCACTTCGGCGTCACACCGGTGAACGGCTTGTTGCCGTCCAGGTGCGGGCCGTAGGGGTAGCCGAAGGCACGGATGGCCTTACCGGCCGGCTGGTTCCACGCGAAGCCCTGGCCACCAACGATGTCGCCGAGGCGGCCAACGCTCTTGACCTTGTGGGAAACCACGTAGTAGTCGTAACGGTAGTACTTGGTGGCAGTGCCGGGCACGTACCACTTCTGGGTGTAGAAGTGGGTGATCGTGTAGTTCCCGTACTGGTCCGCCTTCGCGGACTTGGTGCCGGGGCCACTGTACGACTTCCACGTGGCCTCGTCGACGTTCTCGACGATCGGGTCGCCGAAGACGAAGCCCTGCCCGCGGCCGGTGCCGAGCTTCTTGGCGTCGTTGTACGCGGCCTCGGTGACCTCGACCTTGTCAACGACGGCGCCGGCGTTGTCCGGACCGACGACCTTCGAGCCCTCGCCGAGCTCGACGTCGTAGTACACCGCGTCCGGGGTGTTCAGGTGCTTCTTGTACTCGTCCTCGGACACCTCGGTCTTCTTGATGTCCGTGGCCTCGCCCTTGGCGGCAGCGGCCTTGTACTCGTTGTACGTGACCTTGTCGTGGGCGTTGAGCACGCCACCGATGCCGTCGTAGACGGTAACGAAGGCGTAGTCGCGGTCGAAGTCCTCGTAGATGTCGAAGTCGTAGTGGGTGAAGGCCTGCTTACCCACGTAGACGCCGAACGGGGCCTTCTTCTGGTAGTAGCCGGGGACGAAGACCCAGCGGGACACGACCTCGTCGTTGCCGCCGATGTCGTACACGCAGTGAGCAGCCGTGGCGACCAGGTTGCGGTACTGCGACTGGATCGACGTACCGGAGCACCAGTACAGCTTGCCGTCGCGGCCCTCGAAGAAGACCTTACCGATGGTCTTCGGCAGGTTCACGTTCTGGACCTTGGCGGCGACCTTCTTCTCCTCGCCGATGGGGGCGGTGCTACCCGGCTTGGTGTCCGAGGTATAGCCGCCACCGGAGGAGATCTTCGAAACCTCGAGGGCGTCGGGGTTGAACGCCACAGCCTTCGACATCGCCTGGTTGTTGGAGGCCGTCCAGAAGCTCAGGACGTCCGCGGCCTTGTCCTGGGCAGCCAGGACGTCGGCGGAGACGGTGTCGTCAGCCTGGGCGGTGCTGGCCAGACCAGCAGCCAGCAGACCGGTAGCCAGAATGGCGCCACCGGCCGGGAGGAGGATGCGCTTCACGGTAACTCCTTGCGCTGTCGTGGAACGCCTCTTGCGTCCCATGCGTCAGTAAAGGGATAGCCAGGAACATACAGTGTCGATCTTGCTAACCGGTAGCCGCTTTGGCGGGAAAAGATGCGACAAGCCGGGCGTGATCGTTCTGTGATGTTTAAGCGGCTGATGTCCGTGAGGCGAGGGAAGCTGGTCTTACGCCCGTTTGCCCTGATCAACATAAGGAAGTTGTCAGTGTGTCTCGCGGGGGTCCTGCGCCCTTGTGATCTTGCTTCCGTTCATCATGTGATGCAGATCACATTGGATTGATGGCACCGTCTGGGCGTGCCATGCGTCCAAGGCGCCATCACTTTCGCCGGGAACGCCGAAGGGCCCGGCAGGATGCCGGGCCCTTCGGTCGCAACGGTTATACGAACGGTCTACGACCGGTCGCTATCCGTCACTTTCAGACAATCTTGCCGGACCACGAAACCGCGGCAGCCCGGTAGACGGTGTTGGTCTCGCCGTCGAAGTACGGCGACGAGATGTAGTCCACGCGGCCGTTGCCGTCCTGGTCGTTGAAGGTGCTGGTGACACCGTTCACGTAGCCGAGACGCTTGGCGTTGCTGTACTTGTACAGCCACGGACCACCGTCGGCGCCCTCGGTGAAGGCGCACTTGAGGGCCACGTGCTCCTCGATCTTCTTGGCAGCAGAACCGACCAGCTTGCTCGAGGTCTTGCCGTAGCACCACTTCGGAGTGACGCCGGTGTAGTTCTTGTTGCCGTCGGGGTGAGCAGCCGCCGGGTAACCGAACACGCGGACGTACTTGCCGGTGGGCTGGTTCCAGGCGAAGCCCTGGCCGCCGACGGCGTCGCCGAGGCGACCGGCGTCCTTGGCGAAGCCCTCGATCACGTAGTAGTCGACACGGTAGTACTTGGTGCTCGTGCCGGGGACGTACCACTGCTGCACGTAGTAGTGCGTGATGTAGTAGTTCCCGAACTTGTCAGGGCCGTCGCCCTTCTCCCCGAGACCCTTGTAGGCGTCCCAGGTGGCCTTGTCCACGTTCTCGACGATCGGGTCGCCGTAGATGAAGCCCTGGCCGCGGCCGGTGCCCTTGGCCTTGGCCTCCTCGTAGTCGGCCTTGGAGACTTCCTTCTTGTCGACGACCGCACCGGGGTAGTCCGGACCAACGATCTTGGGGTCCGTGCCCGGCTTGGTGTCGTAGTACGGGTACTTGTTCGGGTCCTTGATGGCCGACTCGTACTCGTCCTTGCTGACCTCGGACGTCTTGACGTCGGTGGCCAGGCCCTTGGCCTGAGCGGCCTTGTACTCGTTGAGGGTGACCTTCTTGGCCGTCCCGCCATCGAGCTTGACGCCGTTGTACACGGTCACGAACGCGTAGTCGCGGTCGTAGTCCTCGTACACGTCGAAGTCGTAGTGGGTGAAGGCCTGCTTACCCACGTAGACGCCCCAAGGAGCCCTGCCCTGGTAGTAACCGGGGACGAAGACCCACTTGGACATGACGTCCGAGTTGGTCGCCGTGTCGTACACGCAGTGAGCGGCCGTGGCGACCAGGTTGCGGTACTGGGACTGGATCGAAGTGGCGGAGCACCACTTCTTCTCGCCCTTGCTGTTGACGAAGAACACCTTGCCGATGGTCTTCGGCATGTTGACGTTCTGGACCTTGACGGCCGTCTTCTTCTCCTGGCCGATCGGAGCCGTCGAGCCGGGCTTGGTGTCCGCGGTGTAGCCGCCCTTGCTCTGCAGCTTGGCGACGTCGCCCTTCGCCCAGACGTTGGACTCCTTGGCGGCCCGGAGGGCAGCGCCGTTGTTGTCAGCCCAGAACTCAGCAATGGCCTTGGCGTTCGCCGCACTCGCCGCCATCGGGTCGCTGGCAACGTCGCTGTCGGCCTGGGCGCTGCCGGCCAGGCCGGCAGCCAGAAGGCCGGTAGCCACGATGGCGCCACCGGCGGGGATGAGGATGCGCTTCAAGGGAACTGCTCCTTGCTCTGTCGTGGGTCGCAACTTGCGTCCCATGCGTCAGTAAAGGGATAGCAAGGAACATAGCGTGGTGATCTCCGCAGGTGGAACCCGGTTTGGGCGATCCGGTAGTCGGCCTTACCGGCGTTACCGCGCTGTTATCTGTCAGTGATCTTCGCGCGGAGTGATTGGATAGTCACGTTTTCGCAGGATATAGAGGGGTTGTGGCTGATGGGACTAGAGTGCCGTTAGCGGCCCGTCACGAACTGTAGTCGGCAAAACGTGACTCAGATCACAGGAACCGGATTGGAACCTGATCCGTCTAAGTTGCTCGATCGCTCACAGGTGATCTTCAGATTGGAGCCTGGAGTACCCTCCGCGACGCCACTCGGGGCCAGAAGTCGCGGGGTCGCGGCCTACCTATAGAGGCCTAGAGGCGCCTATATATAGGTCGCCCTCGAATTGGTGCCGTCCTCGCCGGGAGGGAGGGGTCGGCGAGGACGGCCGCCAGTTGGCAGGCGGGTCGAGGAGGGGCGACCCGCGGCCGTTCTTATTGGAACTGGGCGCCCGAGGCGCCTCAGTGGGCGACACCTTCTGCGGCTTCGTGCCACCGGCCATAAGGGGAGTGGCTGTCTGGCTGAAGCGGCAGTTCGTTGAAACCTTGCCTGTGTCCAGATCGGGATGATCTAGAGGTCTCTCTGTCTGACTATCGCCGTCAGGTGTGCGCGGAGGCTGACCAGCACCGGATCGCCGGTGGCCCGCTTGTGTCGCGGGTGCTGCGCTACCTCCGGAGCTGCGTCCTGACATGTCGTGGCGTCCTGGCCGGCCCGGGCGACATTCTTCTGGGCCGTTTCGACCGCTGCCAGCAGCTGCCGCCAGGTGCCATCGGCTGTCCAGTGCCGGTGGTGCCGGTAGACGGTCACCCAGCAACCGAACCGCTCGGGGAGATGGCGCCACCGCAACCCGGTGCGGGCCTGGTAGAGCACGCCGTTGATCATCATCCGGTGCTCATCCCACCGATCTCCGCGCTTGTCGCCTTGGGGCAGCAGGGATGCCAGTCGCTCCCACTCGGCGTTCGTCAGATCGCCTCGATGCATAAGCTCATCGTGACAAGGTAAATACGCTGCGTCAGCGAATTCAAAAAAGATCTTAGTGGAAGTTTTCTTGATCGCGATGTCCAGGCGCCCGCAATGCCGCGCTGACCAGCGCTTCCCTTGCAGGGGAGGGGTGGTTGGCCGGAGCGGTGTCGTTGAACTGGTGATCTTCGCGCTTGCTGGCCCATCTGACGAAGCGGACCTGGGCGGCGTCCAGACCAGAGAGATACAGGGAGCGATTGATGAAGCGCTACATCCTTACCGACACCCCCGGAGCGGGGAAGACGGCGATCCTGCGTTGGCTGGAGTGCGACGGCTACACCGTCGTCGATGAGGCGGCGACCGATGCCATCGCCCTCCAACAGGCCCAGGGGGAGCCCGAGCTGTGGACGAAGCCGTCCTTCCTGGAGGCGATCGTCACCTTGCAGCGTCGACGCCAGGAACAGGCCGCGGCTCTTCGCGGCGATGTGCAGATCTACGATCGATCGCCTGTCTGCACATACGCCCTGGCTACTTACCTGTGCCATCCCGTCTCTCCGGCCCTGTCCCGCGAATTGGAACGCATCCAAGTCCAGCAGATCTACGAAAAGAAGGTCTTCTTCGTCCAGAACCTCGGGTTCGTCGCGCCGACCGACGCACGGCAGATCACCTTCGAGGAGTCGCTGCGATTCGAGCAGGTCCACCAGGACGCCTACACCTCACTCGGCTATGAGTGTGTGCTGATCGCCCCGGGCGGGCTGCCGGACCGGGTAGCGGAGGTCAAGAAGCAGCTCGAGGCTGCACCATGACAACGAACTACAAAGGTGCCTGGCAGACCCTCGCGCTCCGGTTCCGCGAGCGAGGCCGGGACGACGGATCGTCTGCGGGGGCGATCACGGGCTCGGCGTCCGGGACTTGCATGGCTTCGCATGCATAGCCAGACCTGCTGCTGCTGAGGTGAGACGAGGCGCATAAGCGGACCTCGCCTGTCAGGATCAACGCCCACATGAGTTCAGCCACCTGACGGCGCCACGGACCAGCGTATGCCTCCCGCGGGGGCAGGGCTTGGACGATGCGCCGGATCCGATAGTTGCCGCCAGATGCGAGGAACTCGTAAACGACCGTGCGGCATGAACAGGTGTATTCCAGAGTTCGACTATGGGACGGCTTGTCCGCGGTCCACTCGAGGAATGACGTCCGACCACCAGTCCGGCGCGGTGGGTGAGGGGCGAGACCGGGACACGGCCACGTGTCCATCTCCACGCTGACTGGTTCCTTCGCTTCCCTGCCGTCGGCCGTGGCTTCAACGTCCGTCATCCGCCGCTCCAGGTTCCTGTCCGAGTGCCAGCAGGGCCCAGACGACCTTCCCGCCCGTCTTCAGCCACCGATAACCCCAATCTGCGGCTGTCATTTCGACCACCTGCAAGCCCCGGCCACCTACCTCCGACGCGTCAGGGTGGCCCATGCTCGGTTCACGTCCAGGGAGATGGTGTGCGGGTGATCAAGCCCTTGGACTGGTACGGGTGAGATCCATGTGACAAGAGACGGCCACTCCGTAATCCTTCGATTCGCTCACATCAACACGAAGGGGACGA
>NZ_JBEFAK010000098.1:0-13414 GCF_040137845.1 Nonomuraea sp. B19D2
ACTGGTTGCTCACCTGAGCGCTGGTGGCGCCGAACGACCTGCGCAGGCCGATCTCCCTGCGCCGCTCCAGCACGGCGACGACCATCGTGTTGGCCACCCCGACGCCGCCGACGAACAGGGCGACCGCCCCCAGCCCGAGCATGAGCCCGGTGAACGCGCCCGCCGCGGCGGCCTTGGCCTTCAACGCGTCCGACGGCCGGCTCACCTTGGCCTCGTTCGGGCTCTCCGGGCTGACCGTGCGGGCCAGCACCGCGCGCACGCTCTCCACCGCCTCGTCGGCCGAGCGTTCGTAGACGGTGGTGGGGTGGCCGTCGTGGTTCAGGTACTCCTTGGCCGCGGGAAAGCCCACCAGCGCCGACCGCTCGACCTCCTCGGCCAGGGGCGTCTTGTCCAGGACGCCGATGACCGTGAACCACCTGTTGTCGATCCAGACCTGGGCGTTGGGGGTGAGCAGGCCGAGCCGTTCCGCGGCCACCGCGCCCAGCACCACCACGGGCTGGCGTTCGGTGGCGGCGTTGAGCCAGGTGCCCCGGCGCACCCGGCCGTCGAGGGTGGTGAGCAGGTCGAGGCTGGTGGCCTGGACGGTGATGCCCAGGGAGATGCCGCTGGGGATGAGGTCGTTGCGGCGGACCGTGGTGCCGGTCTCGGCGGTCTGGCTGGCGCTGGTGACGCCGTCGATGCGCTTGACCATCTCGGCGGCGTTCTTGGGGAGCTTGACCTTGTCGCCGAAGAGGCTGTCGCCGGGGGAGACCCTGAGCAGGTTGGTGCCGAGCTCGTCGAGCTGGCGCAGCAGCTTCTCCTGGCTGGAGGCGGAGATGCCGACCACGGTGACCATGGTCGCGATGCCGATCGCGATGCCCAGGGCGGCGAGGATCGCCCGGGCCGGCCTGGCCCGCAGGCCCGAGGTGCCGAGCCTGGCCATGTCCGTCGTGCGCAGCCGCGCCGGGCGCAGCGCCGTGCTCATAGAACCCCCGTCGTGCCCATGAGAACCCCCGTCGTCATGAGACCTCGGACCTGACCAGGCCGTCGCGTACGCGGATGCGCCGCGGGCAGGCCATGGCCACCTCGGAGTCGTGCGTGATGATCGCGATGGTGATGCCCCGCGCGTTCAGCGTCCGGAACAGCGACAGCACCTCGGCGCCCGCCTCGGAGTCCAGGTTGCCGGTCGGCTCGTCGGCGAGCAGCAGCGGAGGCCGGCCCGCCACCGCGCGGGCGACCGCCACCCGCTGCATCTGCCCGCCGGACAGCTGGTTCGGCCGGTGCCCCAGGCGGTGGGACAGCCCCACCAGGTCGAGCGCCGCCTCGGCCCGCTCCCGCCGCTCCCGCCTGGACAGGCCGGTGTAGAGCAGGCCGTCGGCGACGTTGTCCAGCGCGGACAGGCTGGGGGAGAGGTGGAACTGCTGGAAGACGAAGCCGATGAAGCGGGCGCGGAGCGCCGAGAGCTGGCTGTCGGACAGCGTGCTCACGTCATAGCCGGCCACCCGTACGGTGCCCGAGGTCGGCCGGTCGAGGGTGCCCGCGATCTGCAGGAGCGTGGACTTGCCCGAGCCGGACGGGCCGACGATGGAGACCATCTCGCCCTTGCGGATGGTCAGGTCCACGTTGCGGAGGGCGTGCACCCGGCCGTAGGTCTTGCTGACCCCGCGGATCTCCAGGACGTTCATCGGCCCGACACCGTCACCTTCATGCCCTCGGCCAGCCCGGGGCCGCTCACCTCGACCCGGCCGTTGCCGAACGCGCCGGTCTGCACCGGCACCCGGCTGGCCGCACCCTGATCGACGACCTCGATGCCGTAGCCGCCCTGGGGCAGCGCCAGCAGGGCCTCCACCGGCACCGTGAGCACGTTCTCGGCCCGCTGCCTGGCCAACTCGACGGTCACCGGCGCCTCGTCCAGCGACCCGAGCGACTTGGCGGCCACTTTGATCTCCACCTCGACCGTGGCGGCCTTCTCCTGGTTGGCGGAGCCCTTGGCCAGCGTGGCCACCTTCGCCACCCGGCTGATCCTGCCGGTGACGCTCTTGCCGTCGGCCAGCTTGACGGTGACCTTCCTGCCCTTCTTGGCGATGTCCTGCTTGTCGGCGTCCAGGTCGATGCGGACCAGCCGGTCGGTGGCGGTGATGCCCAGGATCGGGCGCAGGTTCCCGACCTGGTCGCCGACCTCCACGTCCGTCTTGCTGACGCGGACCGCCTCGGCCAGGAAGACGACGTCCGCCGGGGTCACCCTTCCGTTCCGCTCCATGCCGTTCTTCTTCTGCCACCGCCGTACGGCACGGGCCGTCGCGTCGGTGAAGCGGTTGTCCACCGTCACGCCGCGGCCGAACCCGAGTGCGCGCAGGTTCTGCTCCAGCTGCTTGACGTCCGGGCCCTTCTTGACCCCGTCCCGCAACGTCCGGTACGCGGGGAGCTTGCCGTACATGAGGATGCGGGGGCGGCGGTCCACGGCGTAGAGACTTCCGCCACGCTTGATGACCTGGCCCTCGTCCGGCAGGCTGGTGATCGTCCCGCCCGCGGCGGCCTTGATCGTACGGCTGTCCGCGTACGTGAGCTTCCCGTCCACGCTCTCCTCGTCCACCAGGTCGCCCCGGGTGATCTCCGCGGTGGCGGCCGAGACCGGGCGCGCGGTCGGGGTGGGGGCCACCTTCGCCTGTGGGCCGGCGTCGAACAGCGCCGCCGAGGCGAACACGCCGCCCGCGGTGACCACGCTGCCGACGACCACGGTCCCCAGGGCGGCCACGGCTCCCTTGAGTCCCCCGTTCACTGGGTGCCCCCTTGTCCGGGCAGGTGCTGGATGCAGGACTCCGCCGCCTTCTGCAGCTTGGGGTCGTTGGGGTCGAGCTTGGAGTTGACCTGCGGCGGGTCGGGCATGTCGATGCCCTGCTCCCGCATGCACCGGGCGTACTGGATGAGCTTGTCGCGGGTCTTCGGGTCGTCGAGGGGGTTGGGGATCTGCGAGGTGTACTTCTCGCACGCCTTCAACGCCTTCTCCATCTTGGCCGGGTCCCCGGTGTACTTCCACGTCTTGTCCTCGGCGGAGCCGGGGTCGGGCACGTCGATGCCGTTCTGGCGCAGGCACTGGGCGACCTTGAGCAGCACGTCGTCGGGATCGACCGTGCCGGCCGGCGACGCCTTGGGCGCGGCCTGCCTGGCCGCGGCCGCCGGCGGGGTGCCGGCGATGGCGATCGCGATCGGGTTCTGCTCGTCCCGCTGGGCGCACCCGCCGACCAGCAGCGTGAGCACGGTGACGGCTATCAGGACTCTTCTCATGACGTACCGTCCCAGTCGAAGACGCGTCTGGTCACGACGTTCGCGACGACGGCGGTCGCGAGCAGCCCGGCCACGGCCGGCCAGGTGTCCGACAGCCGCCCCTGGTAGGCCTGGAAAACGAAGTCGTTGAGCTGGGCCAGCGGGTTGACCGTGGTGACCTGGTAGAACCACGGCGCCACGCCCTCCCAGCCCTCGCGCGGCACGCCCAGCCCGCTGCCGAGGAACAGCAGCACGAAGCAGAGCGGCGCGGCGATCCTGGCCCCGGTACGCGACATCCGCAGGCCGCCGAGCAGCAGCCCGGCGCTGACCGAGCAGTACGTCACCACCAGCAGCGCGCCCGCCAGGTAGAGCGGATGCCAGGAGCGGGGCAGGCCGTACACGATGAAGGTGACGGCCATGAACAGCACCGTGGACGCCGCCACCAGCGCACCGGCCACAACCGCCTGCGCCGTGAGGTACGACCCGTCCCGCATGGGGCTGCGCCGCAACCGCCTGAGCATCCCGGTGGCCCGCACCTCCGACAGGTGCAGCGTGAGCACGAGGATCCCGGCCGCCGCGGCGACGGTGCCCGCCATCTCGGGCAGCAGCCGGTCGATCACCCTGACCCCCGGCATCGCGCCGAACTCGATCGTGGGGAAGCGGAAGCCGATGACCAGCATCAGCACCAGCAGCACCGCGAACGGCAGCCCGAGCACGGCCAGCAGCACGACCGGCGTGCGCAGCAGCAGCCTCACCTGGGCGCTCACGAGCGTCCACACCGTCCCGGCCCCGCGCACGCCGCCCGAAGGCCGTTCCGCCAAAACTGTTCCGGCCATCTCATGCCTCCAAAGCGACCGGCTCGGGGACGGCCGACAGTGTGAGGTAGGCGTCCCTGAGCGTGGGCGGGCGGATCGACCAGACCCGGTCCCCGCTCATCGGCGACAGCTCCTGGATCGCCGCCTCCAGCGCCGGGCGCGAGCCGTACAGGTAGGTGGCCGAGGCGCAGGGCAGCACGCGCACGTCCCGGAGCCGGTCCACCCGCAGGTGCGGGGGCACGCCCATGACGAACGTCGAGCCGAGGAGCTGGACCAGCCTGGACGGCGTGCCCTCGGCCAGCACGCGGCCCGCGCGCAGCAGGATCACCCGGTCGGCCAGCCGCTCGGCCAGGGCCAGGTCGTCGAGCATGACGCAGACCCCGCCGTAACCGGTGCGCAGCTCGTCGATGGCCTGCTCGATGCGGCGCCCGCTGCCCTCCCTGAGCCCGGCCGTCGGGTCGTCGAGCAGGACCAGCTCCGGGTTGCCCACCAGGGCCAGGCCGATCATGGCCCGCCTGCGCTGGCCGTCGGTGAGGCGGCCGAAGCGCTTGGACAGCAGCGGCTCAAGATCGAGGAGGTCGATGAAGCGCCCTGACAGGCCGCGCGTGCCGTACAGGCGGGAGAACAGCCTGATGGCCTCGGAGACCTTCATCCGGTCCGGGAGGGTCTCGGCGCGCGGGGCGGCGGCCAGCCCCGGCGGCCGGCGGTCACCGGGGCCGACGGTCACGCCGAGCATCTCGATGTGGCCCGCGTCCGGCTCCTCCGCGCCGACCAGGCAGTCCATCAGCGTGGCGCCGCCGTTGCCCGGCGGGCCCACCACGCAGACGACCTCGCCGCGTTCGACGGTGAACGACACCTCCTCCAGGGCCGGCGATCTCGACAGGTCGGTGACGCTGAGCAGGGAGGTCATGAGGCCGCTCCAGGGCCGAAGCGGTCCGCGATCGTGGCGCCCACCTCGAGGTAGGTGTCCCGGGTGGCGGTGCGCAGCAGGTCGAGGTCGACCTCCGAGCCCTGCTCCAGGTGCGGGTCGAACGGCACGCCGATCACCGCCCGGCAGCGCTTGGTGAAGTGGTCCTTCAGCTCGGCGACGTTGACGGCGTTCCTGCGCGGGTTCTTCACCGCCGACAGCACCACCACGGCGCTCGCGGCCAGGTCCTGGTGTCCGTGGGCCTGCAGCCAGTCGAGGGTGGCCGAGGCGGACCTCGCGCCGTCCACGGTGACCGGGCTGACCAGGACGATCTGGTCGGACATGTCCAGGATCGCGCTCATCGCCGAGTGGAGCATGCCGGTGCCGCAGTCGGTGATGGCGATCGAGTAGAACTGCTCCAGGATCTGCGCGACCGCGCGGTAGTCGTCGGCGTTGAACGCCTCGGAGATGGCCGGATCCCGGTCGGAGGCCAGCACCTCCAGCCGCGAGGGCGCCTGGGAGGTGTACGAGCGCACGTCGGCGTAGCGCCAGATGCCCGCGCGGTCGTTGAGCAGGTGCCGTACGGTGGCCGGCGACTCCACCCTGAGCTTCTCCGACAGCGTGCCCCGGTCCGGGTTGGCGTCGACCGCGATGACCCGGTCGCCCCGGTGGTGGGCGAGCGTGGCGCCCAGGCCGATGGTCGTCGTGGTCTTGCCCACGCCGCCCTTGAGGCTCATCACCGCGACCCTGAAGTGGCCCGCGGAGACCGGCTGCCTGACGCGTTCGATCAGCTCCTGGCGGTGGCGTTCCGCCTTGGAGTCGCTGGGACGGATCAGCCCGCCGGACAGCGTGAAGACGGCCTTGCGCCAGCCCCCGGCGGGCGGGCGACGGCGGGTGCGCAGCAGCCGGTCCGGCCGCAGGCTCTCCGAGGACGTGCTGACCAGCGGGATGTCCGGCCCCGCCGGAGGCATGGGCGCGGCCTGCTGAGGCGGCGGGTAGACCGGCACCCCGGGAGCGGCCGGCGCCTCGGGATTCGGCCGGGCGTTCGAGGGCGGCCTATCCGGAATCGGCGGCATATCGGGAATTTGCGGGGCGGCTGGCGCCTCGGGCGCCGGCGCGACCTCGGGAGCGGCCCACGCGTCGGGAACGGGCGGGACCTCGGGGGCCGCCGGCTCTTCCGAGGCGTCAGGAGTGGCCAACCCCGGGGGCGGGTCCCAGGACGGCAGCTCGAACGGGGGCGGCGTGGGGAAGGAGCTCAGCGCGCCGAACGAGCTCAGGGAATCGATGGGGCCCGGCGGCGGTCCCACGGTGGAGGGGCCTTTCTTTCCGGGATCCTCGGAATTGTTCGCCGCGAAATGCCCGAGACGCCGCGAGGGATTGTCCCCGGACTCCTGCTGCCACCACAGGGGAGGCTCCGGAGCAGGGGGTGGCGCTTGGTCCGTCCCCTTGGACAGTTTCGGCGGCGGAAAGCGCATGGTGCGCGTGCGATCCGGATCCAGGTCGGCTTCTTCCCCGTTCACGTCCGCCGTGACCTCGTCATTGGTTTTGCGCTGAGGCCGTTCATCAGGAACGCCGTGCATGATCCACCAGTCCGCATCTGTGCGAATTTTCTGCGTGTGGTCGTCGAATTCGGTCACAGCCAGCCCTGTCGTCGTGCGGTGTGGACGGCTTCGTGATGGCCCGCCGCGTTGAGTTTGGTCATCGCGCTGGAAACGAGCCCACGTGCGATCGTCTCGGACACGTGGAGCTCAATGGCGATTTTCGTGATCGTGGCCCCCACGCCGGCCAGGCGCAGCGCGTCGCGCTCGCGGTCGGTGAGCGGGCTGTCCCCGGTCGTCATCGAGGCGACGGCGAGCTCAGTGTCGAGGTACCGGCCGCCGGCGGCCACCTTGCGGATCGCCGCGGCCAGCTCGTCGGCGGACGCGTCCTTGCCGAGGAAGCCCCCGACCCCCGCGGCCATCGCCCGGCGAAGGTATCCCGGCCTGCCGAAGCTGGTCAGGACGACGATCGAGCAGTGGCCGCCGATCCGCACCGCGGCGGACAGGCCGTCGCTCCCGGGCGGCTCGGCGTCGATGACGGCCACGTCGGGCCGGTGCCGCCGGACCGCGTGGACGATGTCGTCCCCATGACCGGCCTCGGCGACGACCTGAATCCCCTGCTCCAGGCTGAGCAGGGCGGCCAGTACCCGCCGAGTCTGCTGCTCGTCGACGGCGAGTAGAACTCGGATCGGCGACTCTGTGGACATACCAGGAGTCTGGCTCTGGGCCGTTTTACCCGGTAGGCGCCTATGTCATTGGGGCGATGTGACATCTATCATGCAGAGATCATGAACGGAACGCGACAAGCAGGCATTTAGCGCCTTCTGCCCGAAAAATCGCCCTGATGTGTTCCTGAGATGCCCGGCTTTATGGCGATCCGAAAGTCAGCTGCAAGTGGGGATCGTCACACTTGCGACAGCCAAGGTGAGTAGTGCCCACGAACGATGACAGAGCTGTCCGGTGGGAGAGATCGGGGAGCGAACCAGAGGGGGCATGTGCTGTTGATGCACTTTGGAATCCTGGGGCAACCGGCAATATGGCAACAAGGAAACGAGATCAGACTGGCCACCCGTCGATCGCGTGCGGTGCTGGCCCATCTGTTGCTGAGCCCCACTCGCTCGGCATCGGTTGACAGCCTTATTGACGCGATATATGGAGATACCCCAACCAAGAGTGCCAGAAACCAGGTGCACCGCGGCGTCGGCGAGCTCCGGCGCAGCGGTGTGACGATCGACGTACACGACAACATCTACAAACTTGAGGCGGCCGAGGAGAGCATCGACGCCTTCGTCTTCATGCGCATGTACGACCAGGCGTGCCTGCTCGCCGACAAGCGGGACCACGCCCAGGCCGCCAAGACCCTGGACGCCGCGCTCAAACTGTGGCGAGGCTCGGCGCTTTCCGGCCTCGACAGCGAGGCGTTCATCGCGGAGGCGGCCGTCTGGAACGAGCGGCGACTGGCCGCCATCGAGGCCCGCATCGACGCGGATCTGGCGCTGGGACGGCACCGCGAGGTGATCGCCGAACTCCAGCACCTGGCCGACCAGCACCCGCTGAAGGAGCGCTTCTGCGCCCAGCTCATGATCGCGCTCTACCGCTCCCAGCGGGGGAGCGAGGCGCTGCAGGCCTTCACCGACCTGGAGGAGCGCCTGAGGGAGGAGCTCGGCACGGATCCCAGCCCCACGCTGCGCGACCTGAGGCTGCAGATCCTCCGTCAGGACTCCGCGCTGGAGCTGACGCACCTGGTCACGGACGTGCCCAGGCAGCTGCCCGCCCGTCCGGGCGTGCTGGCCGGGCGGGACGGCGAGCTGCGCCGGATCGTCGAGGGGCTGACCGAGCAGGAGATCTCCCCTCTGGTGGTGGTCACCGGCTCGAGCGGCGCGGGCAAGACCGCGGTGAGCCTGGAGGCGGCGCACCGCGTGGCCGGTCGTTTTCCCGACGGGCAGCTGTTCGCCGACGATCTCGACGACCCCGGCAAGGTGCTGGCGGGCTTCCTGACGGCGCTCGGGGTGGCGGCCGAGGAGATCCCCGAGGGCGCAGGGGCGCGCGCCGCCCTGCTGCGCAGTGTGCTGGCCGTACGGCATGTGCTGATCGTGCTGGACGGCGTGACCGACCCCGGGCAGGTGCGGCCGTTCCTCCCCGGGCACGCCGGCTGCGCCGTGCTCGTGACCACCAGCTCGCCGCTGGCCCTGCCACGCGGCGCCGTCACGGTGGACATCTCTCCACTGGACGCTCCTGCGGCCAGGACCCTGCTGGCCACCGGGGCGGGCCGGCAGCGGATGCAGGCCGAGCCCGCGGCGGCCAACCGGATCGTGAAGCTGTGCAACGGGCTGCCGGTGGCACTCGACATCGTGGCGGCCAAGCTGGCCGCCCGGCCGCACCTGAGCCTGCAGCGCCTCGCCGAACGCCTGTCCGACCCGGCGCGGATCCTCGGCGAGCTCCGGCACGGCGGCAAGAGCATCGCTCCGACGCTGCTGGGCGGATACCAGGCGCTGCCCGCCGAGCTTCGCTCGCTCATCCGCAGGATCGGTTACCTGGGCATTCCCCAGGTGACCGCCGTGATCGCCGCCGCGCTCGCGGACGTCCCCGTGGACACCGCCGAGGAGTTGCTGGAGGAGCTGGCCGAGAGCCACTTCGTCACACCCTTGCCGGGTGGCGAGCGTTACCACTGCCACGAGCTGCTGCTCGGCTTCGGCGCCGCCCGCGCCCGCGTGGAGGACGACGAGCAGGCCCTGACGGCGGCCGTGGGCCGTGCCTTCGGCGGCTGGCTGGCACTGACCGACGCCGCCCACGCCTCCATGCGCGGCAAGGACAACTCCATCCCGCGCGGCACGGCGCCCCGCTACCGGCCCGCCGGGGCCCGGGCGCGGACGGGGCAGGGCTCGGCGTGGTTCGAGGCGAACATCGACATCAACCTCGCCCTCGTACGCCGCGCCGTGGCCTTCCCCGAGACCTGCTGGGAACTGGCCATCGCACCGCTGGCGTTCTTCGAGGCCGGCGCGCGCTTCGACGTCTGGCTGGAGTCGCACCAGATCGCCCTGGCCAGCGTCACGAACGCGGGCAACCTGCGCGGGCAGGCCGTCCTGACGTACTCGCTGGGCTACCGCGCGCTGCTGGTGGGCGACTACACCGGCGCGGCCTACCGCCTGGAGGAGGCGCTGGCGATCTTCCTGCGCCTGGGCGACGATCACGGCCGCGGGCTGACCCTGCGCCTGATCGGTGACCTCGACCGCATCAACCAGGCGCCCGCCACGGCGCGGGAGGTCTACCAGGAGGCCGTGGCGGCGCTGCACCGCAGCGGCGACGTGCTCGCCGAGGCCGACGCCCTGGCCGGGCTGGCGACGGTGCTGCACAGCACCGGCGAGGAGGCCGCCTCGCGGGCCTGCCTGGACCGCGCGCTCAGCCTGTGCCGCGACGCGGGCAGCCTGCGCAGCGAGGCCCGCATCCGCCGCGCGGTGGCCATGCACGCGGCCAAGGCGGGAACGCCGGAGAAGGCGTACCCGAAGCTGATCGAGGCACTGGAGATCGCCATCCACATCGGCGACCGGGTGGTGCAGTCCGACATCCTGCTGGACCTGGGGACGACGCGGATCCTGCTCGGCGACCCCAAGGCCGCCTACGACGACCTGGCGACCGCCGAGGAGATCGCCCGGGTCTCGGGCATGAAGCGCACCGCGTTCAGGGCCAAGCAGGCCCGCGCCTTCATCAACGGCAACGCCCTGGCCGCCCAGGGCACCTGGCCACCCAGGGCGCTTGACACCAGCGGCTTCGGGGCGAGAGACGCGTGATGGAGACGGCTTAGGGGGTGAGGCACGCGCGACGGGGACGGCTTTGGGGGCGAGGCGCGCGTGACCGGGACGGCTTTTCGGAGGGCCGCCCGGACGCGTGAAGGGGGCGGCTTCGGGGGCCGCACGGCGGGTGCGGCGCGGCCCGGTGTGCGGGCGCGCACGGGTGGTCCGGGGTGGTGGCGGTCACGAAGGAGTGGCCGAAAACGATTACACGAAGCCGTGGCTAGCAGGCCTCGTCCCTGATATCGGCGGCGTCGGCCGCGTCGGCGGTGGCCGCGTTGAAGGCCGTGCGCAGGCTGCGCTCCTCGGTGAGGCCGAACAGCGCGATGCCCGCATCGCGGGCGATCTCGCCCAGCTGGTTGGAGGTCAGGCCGCTGATCAGGATGCGCTGGCCGTTGGTGTCGAGGATCTGCCCGCCGGCCCGGCTCACGGCGGCGCCGAGGGCCTGCGGCTGATCGGACAGGACGCTGAGGGCCTGCGGCTGGAAGCGGTCGATGAAGGCCCCGGCCGAGCCGCTGCCCACGACCTTGTTCCGCGCGATCACCACCAGGTCGTCCACCAGGTCTTCCAGCTCGGCCAGCAGGTGGCTGGCGATGAACACGGTGCGCCCCTCGTCGCGTAAGCGGCGCAGGACGTTCTTGATCCAGGCGATGCCGTCGGGGTCGAGGCCGTTCATGGGCTCGTCCAGGATCAGGATCTCCGGTTCGCCGGCCAGCGCGATGGCCAGCGCGAGGCGCTGCAGCATGCCGCGGGAGAAGGCGCCGGTGCGCTGACCGGCCGCCTCGGTCAGACCGACCCGGTCGAGCAACTCCTCGGCGTCGGCTCCGGCGCCGGCCAGCCGGGCGGCCCAGCGCACGCTGTCGACGGCCCGGCGGCCGGGGTGCGTGCAGTGGCCGTCCAGCACCGCGCCGACCTTGCGGCTGGGAACCGGCCACTCGTGGAGGGGCTTGCCGTCGATGAGCGCCGAGCCCGAGGTGGGGTGGACGAGTTCGAGGAAAAGGCGGAGCGTCGTCGTTTTTCCCGCCCCATTGGGCCCCAGAAAGCCGGTGATCGCCCCCGCCCGCACCGCGAAGCTCACATTGCTCACCGCTACCAGTGAGCCGAATCGTTTGGTGAGGTTCTCTGCTCGCAGCATCGGCCTCATGCTCAGCGCGCCCCGTTCCGTTGCCAGCCGAGGATTGGGGGCGCCATATGGAAATTGCCCGCAACTCCCCAAGTTGGCGCAATTGTGTTGATCACAGCTTGGGGCCACATGTAAACACCGGCTCAACAGGGTGTCAATACTGCCACGCCGGGACCGGTGCCAGGAGGCGTCTACCATGGTCGGTGTACGGTCGGCGCTCGGCTCCTGCATCGCCCGGCGCCGACCGTACCTCATCGGTCACCGTGCGCGGTGGCAGCATGTGGCCATGGCGCGCATCCACGACATCGTGCTCGACTGCCGGCATCCCGCCTCTCTCGCCCGCTTCTGGGCGCAGGCGCTCGAGGGCTACGAGGTCGCTCCCTACGACCAGGCCGAGCTGGAGCGCCTGCGGAGCAACGGCATCGACGATCCCGAGGACGACCCGAGCGTCCTGGTGGAGGCGGGGCCCGGGGTCAGGCCGCGCTTCTTCTTCACGCTCGTGCCCGAGCCCAAGGCGGTCAAGAACCGCCTGCATCTCGACCTCACGGCCGATGACACGGAGGCGGAGGTGCGCAGGCTGGTCGGGCTGGGCGCGCGCGTGCTGGCCGAGCGCGACGCGTGGGTGACGATGGCCGATCCCGAGGGCAACGAGTTCTGCGTCATGCGCTGACACCGGGGGTACCAGGGATCTTCCGTCCCTTGACAGCAGCCACGCGTCCGGATTTGTGTCATTTCTGGGGTCGGTCCTGGGACTGGATGTAGGTGCGGACGGTGGCCAGGTTCGCGCCGCCGGTGGAGCGGGCGTAGTAGGAGCGGGACCAGAAGTGGCCTCCCACAGGTAGTTGCGGAGGTGTGCACTGTACTCCTGGCGTAGATCGCGGGCGAAGACGCCCTTGAGGCTGCTGACCAGGGTGGACAGGGCGACCTCGGGCGGGTGGTACACGAGGAGGTGGACGTAGCCGTCGGCGCCGTTGAACCCGGCCAGCTCGCATTCGAACTTCTCGCACACCTCTTTCATGATTTGTTCGCAGCGAGGGTTTTCCAACCTGAAGTCGCAGGTCATGGGTTTGTCAGACCGTCCATTGCGGGGCGTACTCCAGGTGGATGTCCTGCCCGCCGCCTGGATCCAGATTCGGCCAGTAGAACAGTCGGCAGACGTGATAGTTGCAGGCGCCCGAGATGTACAGCGAGGTCGCGGCAGCGGGCGGCCCTTCCTTCGCCACGGCGAAAAAGTGACGGGCCGGCTGCCGAAACGCCGCAGTGCTGCCGGTCAGAAACAGCGTCTCGGCATGCACGCGCTGGTGAAGTATGTCCTTGTTCTCCCGGTAGTTCAGGGCCCGGTAGTCGATCTCTTCGTCGGCGGGTAGGTCGGTGTCCGGCACACTTGCTGTCCGTATTTCGCATGGGGAGCTTCCCGCGGTGATCCGCTTTCGTACTTGTTTCCAGCGGGAGGGCGGGAACTGCAGCGAGTGGTGGACCAGCACGAGATCAAGCGGCCGGTCCGGGCACCTCTCCTCCTTGTCCCAGTCAGGGTTGATCCCAGGGGCGGCCGGAGTGGCACGCGTCGGCAGGTAGACCAAAGAGCGTGGCGATCGGGCCGCGAGCAGCCACAGCGCGCCGATCCGCCGGCCATCTATCCGGTCCACATACATGTCATATTGGCTGCCGGTGTCGTAGAGTGCCCCGTTGGTCAAAGGTTTGGCCGGGCGGATCACCCGGAATTCCGAGGTTCCCAGCCGCACTCGCTGAATGGTGATCTTCACCTGTACGATCATCATTGATGCCTTTCATCCTCAGGCTGCCTGTGCGACACGGTGGTTTTGCAGGGCGGCGATGATCCTGCTGGTTAACTCGCGACACGCGGTTGTAGGTTCGTGACCTGAGTCTTTGGCGTCCGGGATCATGCGGTGCGCGGCCGGGTTTCCCCCTCCTCCCGGTCGTGGATGGAGTGGTCGGTGTCGATGCAACCCCGGTCCTGGCCGGAACCGGACCCGGTGTCG
>NZ_JBEFAK010000099.1:0-13076 GCF_040137845.1 Nonomuraea sp. B19D2
TCTCCTCACGCAGGTCGAACACCATCTTGATGGCGCGTTCACGCAGCTCTTGGGGGTACTTCCTCGGTGCGGGCACGACTCCCAGCCTTCCAGTCTTGGGAGCCTCCAACCAACCCGGGGCAGCTCACTACGTGGAGAACGACCCGATGGTGCTGGCCGGAGCTCGGGCGACCATCGAGCCCGTCACCGATCTCGTACGCGTCGTAGAGGGCGATGTGCGCGAGATCGACGACATCCTCGATGACCGGGTCATGCAGATGTTCCTCGACTGGGACCGGCCCATGGCCGTGCTGCTGCTGTCGACCCACAGCATGAACGACGACGAGTACTTCCACTACGTGATCAAGCGGATCCGGCAGGCCGTGCCGGAAAGAAGCTACCTGTCGCTGCTGCAGACCACGTTCGACGCGATTCCACCGGAGCTGCTGCCGGCCATTCACAACCTGCTGGCGATGACGCTGCCCGGTCACGCGATTCGTACGAGAGAGGAGGTTGCGGCGTTGCTCGAGGGTCTGGTGCTGGTGGATCCGGGGCTGGTGTGGGTCCCGGAATGGCGGCCGAACGGTCTCGACACCGCCTGCGCCGATCAGCCGAGCTCCTCGGGAAGTTACGGCGCCGTGGCGCGCATCCCATGAGTCCCCTCAAGGGACCGTACCCCTGACGGTGGGACGGGCACTCTGTCACCGCCGCGGGGTGCGGCCCTGCGGGGGACGGGTGTGGGCTCAGTCCCACCAGAACGACCAGGCGTGTCCGCCGATGATCTGCTCGGCGTAGCCCTCCAGATCACCGGGCCCCTGGACGATGTTGTCGGGGCAGAACGTCCAGTGCTCCGCGGCCACCTGTAACGCGTGCTCCGGATCGACAGGTGGCGCGGCCACGCTCAGGTCCAGGGTGTTGAACCCGACGCTCACCACCCGCGCCCCGAACCGGTCCTCCCAGCTGCGCACCACGGCCGCCATGGGCACCATCCACTCGTTGTGGTGCAGCGCGCCCTGCCAGCCCATCACGGCCAGCGCGTCGGCGCCCCTGGGGGCGGCGACCAGGCCGAGCGGCATGCCCTTGGCGGCCAGCTCGCGCGCGAGCCAGTCGGCGACCGCCCCGGGATCGGCCTTGAGCGCGCCCGGCGGGGCGGGGCCGGGACAGATCGCCCCGTACGGCTCCAGCTCGGCCAGCGCGCCCTGCGGCATCTGGGTCACCCACTCCTCCCACACCTCGGTCATGAACCCCTCGGCGGTGAAGTGGTCGATCTGGCGTGGATCGTCCGGCACGACCTGCCCGACCCCCCAGGGCTGCGCCGACTCGTCCAGCAGCACCGGCCACAGGCCGCTGTGCGGGTGCCACTCGCGCATCCGCACCCAGTCCTCGCCGGTCGCCGCCTCCTCGCTCATCCAGAACGCCGGCCTGGCCGCCTCGCCCTGCCCGGTGTAGCCGGGATCCGGCCAGACCGCCTCCCCCGGCGGCAGCCCAGCGGGCAGCCCGCGCCCTCTGCCGCCGTCGGCGAACAGCCGGCCCAGCTCGAGTGGCAGCCGGTGATCGTTCATGCCCTACCGTTCCGATACCGAATCCTGTCTCGGAGATGGTAGTGCCGCCGGTCGCCCCGGCACCTTTGGTGGCGCGCGAAAAGCAGATCACTGCCACAATGAGGGGCTGTGATCCCCTTTGACGCGGTTCTGTCTGACCTCGATGGAGTCCTCCGCCACTTCGACCACGCCGCCCAGGCCGACATCGAGGCCCGCTACGGCCTTCCGCTGATGAAGACGGCCCTCGACCCCGAGCTGATCATGCCTCCCACGCTCGGCCAGGCCACCGAGGAGCAGTGGTTCGAGTCCATCGTGGCCGCGCTGGGCGGCGACGAGCGGGCCCGCAAGGCCGTCGAGGAGTTCGCGCAGGTGCGCTACTGGGTGGATGAGGAGGTCAGGGCGCTGCTGGCCAGGGTGCAGCAGCACGTGCCGGTGGTCATCGTGACCAACGCCATGGACCGGCTGGAGGAGCAGCTCGACCTGCTGGGGCTCACGCACTTCGCGGACGACGTGGTCAGCAGCGCCAGGGTGGGCGTGGCCAAGCCCGATCGCCGGATCTACGAGATCGCGGCGGAGCGTGCCGGGGTCGCGCCCGAGCGCTGCCTGTTCGTGGACGACCGGCTGCAGAACGTGGAGGGGGCCAGGGCGCTCGGCATGACGGGCGTGCACTACCGGACGTACCAGGACCTCGCGGCCGTCCTGGGTTAGCCGGACCGGCCGGCCATGTCGAAGAAGGCCCGCTCCAGCTCGACCGCGCGGCGGAACACGCCGAGCACCTCCGTACGGCGCCGCTCGTCCAGCTCCGCGCCCAGGCGGTCCAGCTCGCCGCGCAGGAAGGCCACCCAGGCGCGGAACTCCGCGCCCTCGTGCAGCTCGATCCACTCGCGGTGCACGAACCGCTCAGGAAGCGGCTCCTCGGCCCGCGACGCCCACCCCAGGTAGCACCACTCGGCCACGCACAGCACGGCCACGATCAGCAGGTAGTCCTGCGCCGCCCGCACCTCGTCCATGAGCCCTCTGAACGCCGCCGTCACCGGCTCCAGCGGCACCTCGGTCCGCCCGCCCAGCTCGGCCAGCGCCCGGTGGAAGTACGTCTTCTCCTCGGTGGTGGCCACCTGCCCGAGGAACTTTCCGTACGGCACCCGCGCCTCGAACGTGTCGGCGCTCGCCACGGCCGCCCCGAGCAGGGCCGTGAACGAGTCCACGAACTGGAAGTCCTGCTCCAGGTAGCGCCGCATGTCCGCGTCGGCCGCCGTGCCCGTCGTGATCGCCATGGCGAACGGGTGTGTCACCACGGCCGTCCACTCGGGCGCGCACTGCTGCCTGAGCCACTCGCTGAAGGTCCCTACATTCACGCTCCGACCGTACCGAAGGAGGACCCCCTCGCCTCCGGATCGGGGTGGTTTCCGGCGCGGCTCGCGCAGACCGCGCCGGAAACGCTGTGTGACCGCCGCCCCCAGCCTCGGGTTGGCGAGCTGCGCACCTCGCCAGGCTGGGGGCGACGGCGAGCGAGCGCCGGTCAGTACCCGCCGTACGGGTTCTGGGAGGACGACGGGCTGGTGGGCGCGCTCGACTGGTGGCCCGACGGATGGTTCGTCGGGGTGCTCGACGGCGTGCCGGTGGACGTCGGCTTGGTGCCCTGCGGGGCGATGATGCCGATCAGACCGTGCTTGGTGCCGTCGATGCCGGCGGAGAACCACAGGGAGTTCTCGCCGCCGGTGGTGGCGGTGCCGGGCTCCAGGTCCCAGAGGCCGGGTAGCACGACCGTCTTGCCGTCGGCGTTGCGGAGCGCGCCCAGGTGGCGGGAGCGCTTGTACGCGTGCACGGTGCCGTCGCCGAAGTTGCCGACCAGCAGGGCGCCGGCGTACTGGCCCCAGCCCTTCGGTGCGGCGGTCAGGCCCCAGGGGGCGTTGAGCCCGACCCTGGAGATGCGGCCGGTGACGCGCCCGCCGGCGTTGAAACGGCTGACGAAGCCCTTGCCGGCGCCGAAGACGGGCTTGCCGGTGGACTGGTCGCGCAGGGCGTAGGACACCCAGATGCTGCCGTTGACGACCGCCACGTTGTAGGCCTTGTATGTCGAGGGGACCCCCGGGTCCCTGAACTGCCAGCTCTTCAGGCGGATGCGCTGGAAGTCCTCGTCGAAGGCGTGGATGCGCCCGCTCGCGAAGTCGGCGGCCAGCAGGAAGGCGCCGTCGTCGGTCTCCACGAGCTCCAGCCCCTTGTAGTCGGCGCCGCGCGTGAAAGCCGCGATGATCGCGTTGGCCGGGTCGGCCTCCGCGTTCCAGCCGCTGATGGCGCCGCTCGGGCTGGAGAAGATGAACGAGGCGGGCTTGCCCTTGACGGTGAAGCCCTCGCCTGGGTTGAACACCTGGCCCGTCGGGGCTCCGCCCGGAATGGCCACCTCGGTCTGCTCCTTCTTGCCCGTGCCGGAGTAGACGGTGGCACTGCCGGTGCCGGTGTTCGAGACCCACAGAGTCTTGCCCATGGCCAGGCCCCACGGGTTGACGACCTTGGGGTCGGTGACAGGGGCTTTGCCCTTGACGTCCGACACAAGGTTGATGACGTCGAAACGGTTCCTGGTGGTGGCGTGTGCGGGAGTGGTGAGAGTCGCTCCCAGAACGACCGCAACAGCGCAGAGTGTGATGATGCGTGGCCGCATCCGTTGCCTCCTAGTTAGCGCTTGTGACGCGAGATACGCGGAGGCGTGTGAGGGGGTTCACCCGGTTCCGGAAATATCAGGACGGTAGTTTTTCGTGTCCTGAAGGGGAGAGGGGATTGACATGAACGTGATGGGCATCGACATCGGCGGCTCGGGAATCAAGGGCGCGCCCGTCGACACCGAGGCAGGCGTACTGGTCAAGGACCGTTTGCGTATTCCCACGCCGCAGCCGTCCAAGCCGGATGAGGTCGCTGAGGCGGTGGCGTCAATTGTCAGGCATTTCGGCTGGAACGGTCCCGTCGGGGTCACGTTCCCCGGTGTGGTCAAGGACGGCGTCGTGCTGACTGCCGCCAATGTGGACCACTCGTGGATCGGGGTCGACGCGGCCGAGCTCTTCGGCGGGGCGACGGTGCTGAACGACGCCGACGCGGCCGGCGTGGCCGAGATGACCTTCGGGCGCGGACGAGGGGAGCGGGGCACCGTGCTGATGCTGACGTTCGGCACGGGGATCGGCAGCGCGCTGTTCACCGACGGGACGCTTGTCCGCAACACCGAGCTCGGGCACCTGGAGCTGCACGGCAAGGTCGCCGAGCACCGGGCCTCGGCCCGGGTGCGCGAGGAGCACGACATGAGCTGGGAGAAGTGGGCCGAGCGGGTGGCGGAATACCTCAAGCACGTCGAGATGCTGTTCTCGCCATCGTTGATCGTGATCGGCGGGGGAGCGAGCAAGAAGGCGGACAGGTTCCTGCCGCACATCACGCTCGACACGCCTGTGGTGCCCGCCGCGCTCCAGAACGAGGCGGGCATCATCGGGGCGGCTCTCGCGGCCGCCGGTGGATCGTAGGGCGCGACCCGGTCAATATTGGGATGCGCGCCACGCCACGGTCGGGCAGCATGGGCGGTTGGCTCCGGGGAAGCCGGGCTCAAATATCCTGAAAGCAGTATGGGAACGCCTTCCTTGTCCTCTCCACTGGCCGAGCTCCATTCCCGCCTGCCCGAGCTCATGCCGCGCGACCAGCGGCGGCTGCGGCGCAGGCTCGACGGCATGCGCCGAGTGCGCTCCCGCGACACCCGAGACAAGATCGTCGCGGAGATCCTCGCCGACGTCGAGCGGGCCGAGCAGCGGCTGGTCCGGCGCCGCGAAGCCGTGCCGGTGGTGACATATCCGGAAAACCTGCCGGTCTCCCAGCGCAGGGACGACATCCTGGAGGCCATCCGCGACCACCAGGTGGTGATCATCGCGGGCGAGACGGGCTCCGGCAAGACCACCCAGATCCCCAAGATCTGCCTGGAGCTGGGCCGCGGCGTGCGAGGGCTCATCGGCCACACCCAGCCCCGCCGCATCGCCGCCCGTACGGTCGCCGAGCGCATAGCCGAGGAGCTCGGCACCGGCCTCGGCGAGGTGGTCGGCTACAAGGTCCGCTTCACCGACCAGGCGAGCGACCGCACGCTGGTCAAGCTGATGACCGACGGCATCCTGCTGGCCGAGCTGCAGAACGACCGCATGCTCGACCAGTACGACACGCTGATCATCGACGAGGCCCACGAGCGCAGCCTCAACATCGACTTCATCCTCGGCTACCTCAAACAGCTCCTGCCCAAGCGGCCCGACCTCAAGGTCGTCATCACCAGCGCCACGATCGACCCCGAGCGGTTCTCGCGCCACTTCGACGACGCGCCGATCATCGAGGTCTCCGGCCGCACCTACCCGGTCGAGGTGCGCTACCGGCCGCTCGAGGAGGACGACGACCAGACCCAGGGCATCGTGAACGCCTGCAAGGAGCTGATCGGGGAGGGCCAGGGCGACATCCTCGTCTTCCTGTCGGGCGAGCGGGAGATCCGCGACGCCGCCGACGCGCTCGCCAAGGCCGAGTTCCGCAACACCGAGATCCTCCCGCTCTACGCCCGCCTGAGCGCCGCCGAGCAGCACCGCGTCTTCCAGGGCCACACCGGCCGCCGCATCGTGCTGGCCACCAACGTGGCGGAGACGTCGCTCACGGTCCCCGGCATCAAATACGTCGTGGACCCCGGTTACGCGCGCATCTCCCGCTACAGCCACCGCACCAAGGTGCAGCGCCTGCCGATCGAGCCCGTCTCGCAGGCCAGCGCCAACCAGCGCAAGGGCCGCTCGGGCCGCACGTCCGACGGCATCTGCATCAGGCTGTACGAGGAGGAGGACTTCCTCAACCGGCCGGAGTTCACCGACCCCGAGATCCTGCGCACCAACCTGGCCTCCGTCATCCTGCAGATGACCTCGATCGGGCTGGGCGACATCGAGGCGTTCCCGTTCGTGGAGCCGCCGGACCGCCGCCAGGTGAAGGACGGCGTCAACCTGTTGCACGAGCTGGGTGCGTTCGACACCCACGGCAAGCTGACCGGCATCGGCCGCAAGCTGGCCGGCCTGCCCGTCGACCCGCGCCTGGGCCGCATGGTGCTGGAGGCCGAGAAGAACGGGTGCCTGCGCGAGGTCATGGTGATCGCCGCCGCCCTGTCCATCCAGGACCCGCGCGAGCGCCCGTCCGACAAGCAGCAGCAGGCCGACGAGAAACACCGGCGTTTCGCCGACCCCGAGTCCGACTTCATGGCCTACCTCAACCTGTGGAACTACCTGCGCGACAAGCAGCAGGAGCTGTCGTCCAGCGCGTTCAGGAGGCTGTGCAAGGCAGAGTTCCTCAACTACCTGCGGGTCCGCGAGTGGCAGGACATCTACAGCCAGCTCCGCCAGTCGCTCGGCGCCCAGCCCAACAGCCAGCCAGCGCAGCCGTACCACGTGCACGTGTCCCTGCTGGTCGGGCTGCTGTCGCACATCGGCGTCAAGGACGTCATGGACAAGCAGCAGCGCGGGCAGGACGGCCGCAGGCCGATCCAGGAATATCTCGGCGCCCGCAACGCCCGCTTCGCCGTCTTCCCCGGCTCCGCCCTGGCCAAGAAGCAGCCGCAGTGGGTCATGTCGGCCGAGCTGGTCGAGACCTCCCGGCTCTGGGCGCGGGTCAACGCCAAGATCGAGCCCGACTGGGTCGAGCCGCTCGCCCAACACCTGGTCAAACGCACCTACTCCGAGCCGCACTGGGAGAAGAACCAGGGCGCGGTGATCGCCCTGGAGAAGGTCACCCTGTACGGGGTGCCGCTGGTGGTCGGCCGCAAGGTCAACTACGGCCGCATCGACCCCGACCTGTCGCGCGAGCTGTTCATCAGGCACGCGCTGGTCGAGGGCGACTGGGACACCCACCACCGCTTCCTCAAGGACAACCGCAGGCTGCTCGAAGAGGTCGAGGAGCTGGAGAACCGGGCGCGCCGCCGCGACATCATGGTGGACGACGAGGCGCTGTTCGACTTCTACGACCAGCGGGTGCCCGCCGACGTGGTCTCGGCCCGCCACTTCGACTCCTGGTGGAAGAAGGTCAGGCAGGAGACGCCCGACCTGCTCACGTTCTCGCCGGAGATGCTGGTCAACGAGGGCGCCGACGTCAGCACCCGCGACTACCCCGACACGTGGAAGCAGCTCGGCCAGCGGATGAAGCTGACCTACCAGTTCGAGCCCGGTGCGGACGCCGACGGCGTGACCGTCCACGTGCCGCTCCAGGTGCTCAACCAGGTCAGCTCCGACGGCTTCGACTGGCAGATCCCCGGCCTGCGCGAGGAGCTGATCACCGCGCTGATCCGCTCCCTGCCGAAGGCCCTGCGCCGCAACTTCGTCCCCGCCCCCAACTACGCCAAACAGGTGCTCGCGGGGGTCGAGCAGGGCGGCGAGCCGCTGCTGGCGGCGGTGGAGCGGGAGCTGCTGCGGCTCACCGGCGTACGCGTGCCGCGCGACGCCTGGCAGCTCGACCAGGTGCCCGACCACCTGCGCATCACGTACCGGGTGATCGACGACCGCAAACGCACGGTGGCCGAGGACAAGGACCTCGACGCGCTGAAACGCCGCCTCGCCCCGCGCCTGCGGCAGACGCTCTCGCAGGCCGGTGACGACCTGGAGCAGACGGGCCTGCACACGTGGAGCTTCGGGACGCTGCCCAAGGTGTTCGAGCAGGGCCGGATGAAGGGCTACCCGGCCCTGGTGGACGCGGGCGACGCCGTCTCGGTCAAGATCTTCGAGACGGCGGCCGAGCAGCGCCGCTCCCACTGGCCCGGCGTGCGCCGCCTGCTCCTCCTGAACGTCACCAACCCGGCCAAGTCCCTGCTCGGCGGCCTGTCCAACCAGGCCAAGCTGGCGCTGTCACGCAGCCCGCACGGCGGGGCGGTGGCGCTGTTCGACGACGTGGTGAACGCGGCGGTGGACAAGCTGATGCTCGACGTCGGGGGCCCGGCGTGGGATCCGGTGGCCTTCGACCGCCTCTACCAGCACGTACGGGCGCACCTCTACGACACTGCGGCCGACGTGCTGTCGAAGGTGGAGCAGATTCTGAGCGTCTGGCACGCGGCGGGTGGTCAGCTCGACGCCCTGCGAGCGGGGGCGGCCACGGACGACATCCGCGACCAGCTCGGCAAGCTCGTCTACCCGGGCTTCGTCACGGCCACAGGCTGTCGGCGCCTTTCCGACCTTCTGCGATATATCCGGGCGATCGACCGCCGCCTCACCAAGCTCCCGGAGGAGCCCTGGCGCGACCAGGAGTGGATGGACCGGGTGCACAAGGTCGAGGACGACTACCAGGACCTGCTGCAGAAGCTCCCCCCGGCGCGGAGAGGGGATGCGGACGTGGTGGAGATCCGGTGGATGATCGAGGAACTGCGGGTGAGCTTCTTCGCTCAGACGCTGGGCACGCCTACGCCGGTGTCGGAGAAGCGCATCGCCAAGGCGATGGAGAAGCTCACACCATGAAGATCGAGGTGTCGAGCTCGAAGTTGATGGGATCAGGCAGGTAGAGCGGCTTTCCCATGGACACCGAGTCGATCGTACGATATGCGCCAGCTTCGATGTCGCTGTAGACGGTTGCGCTCGGGCATTTCGCAATCTGGTCGATCAGCAGGTAGACCGGCACCTTGCCCAGCGCGTAGAGACGCACCTTTTCCTCGCGATCGTCGCGAACACTGCTGGGTGAAACCACCTCAGCAGCCATGATTAGTCCGGACGACAGCAGCTCATTTCCCCATCGTGGGCAATCAGGTGACGTCAGAACGTAGTCGGGGGAGAGCATGTCTCGGGGCCCCTCGATGCAGATGCTTGGGCCGCCTGGTGCGCCGCGCCATCCTCGCTCCCTCCGCAGCGAAAGGAGAGCATCGTGCAGATCTGCGGCCAACCAGGTGTGCTCCGGGCTGCCCATCGGGCTCACGATCAGTTTCCCTTCGATGACCTCAACCCGGAAGCCGGGGAGTGGGGGTAGGACATCGAACAACTCCCGAGCGGTGCGTGGCACGTTTGGGAGTTCCGCTGAGGTCGATTCCGTCTGGTACTTCTCTTCCATCATGGCGACCATGGAATCTTTCCCTTCGTATTCGAACGGACACGCTAAGTATTCCACCACACGCGCCCTCACGCCACACGAATCGGCCGCCCCGAAGGACGGCCGACTCACGTACCGGTCACGCCGGGACGGCCGCCACGTCGCGCTCGTAGAAGCGGTGGCCGGCCACCGCCGTCGCGAACTTCTCCGCGATGCCGTCCCCCATCACCACCCCCACGTCGTTGGGCAGCCGTGCGGCCTCCAGGAGCTCGCGCCCGGACCCCACCGCGCCGATGGCCTTGCCGTGCTTGAACGCCTCCTTGACGAAGAACTGCGCCCGCCCCAACGGCGCCAGCGCGGCGCCGTCCGCGGCCACGACCGCGTCGTAGAGGACCGAGTTGGCCGCGCTGAGCTGGCGGTCCACCGGGATGCCGGCCACGCTGCCCTCCGCCGGGGCGATCACCTCGCAGATGGCGCCCTTGCCCTCCAGGGACTCGCGCAGGGCCGTCACCTCGCCGGCGTCCGTCCCGTCCGCCATGAGGATGGCGATCTTGCGGGTGGCGACGCTCTGCGGCTGGCCGGTCATGCTGAGCGCGGGTGAGGCGTTCGAGTGGACCTGGGCCATCGGCGGCTGGGGCAGGCCCAGCCCCGCCGCCACCTGCGAGGCCAGGTCCGGGTGGATCTGGCCGAGGTGCCGGACCACGCCTCCCTTGATGTGCTGGTGCTCCACGTGCCCCAGTTCGAACAGGAACGCGGCCACGATGTGCTGCTTCTCCCAGCCGGCCATGCTGTTCCAGAACAGGGTGGCCTGGCTGTAGTGGTCGTCGAAGCTGGGGCTGCGCTTGCGGATCTTGACGCCGTCCACCCGCTCCTGGTAGTGGCGGTAGCCGTTGCCCGCAGCCGGGAAGCCGCCGCTGAGGGAGTTGGGCGCGTAGCTCGTACGCGACCCGTGGATCATGTGCTGGTGGAAGCCGTCGCGCTGGTCGTTGTGCACGTCGTTCAGCGGCCGGTTGATCGGGATCTGCGGGAAGTTCGGCCCGCCCAGGCGCAGGAGCTGGGTGTCGAGGTACGAGAAGTTCCTGGCCTGCAGCAGGGGGTCGTTGGAGAAGTCGATGCCGGGCACGATGTTGGCGGTGTGGAAGGCCACCTGCTCGGTCTCGGCGAAGAAGTTCTGCGGGTTGCGGTTGAGCGTCATCTTGCCGATGGGCCGCAGCGCCACCTGCTCCTCGGGGATGATCTTCGTGGGGTCGAGCAGGTCGAAGTCGAAGTCGTACTCCCGCGACTCGGGCACGAGCTGCACGCACAGCTCGTACTCGGGATAGGCGCCGCGCTCGATCGCCTCCCACAGGTCCCGGCGGTTGAAGTCGGGGTCGTTGCCCTGGATGCGTAGCACCTCGTCCCACACCAGCGAGTACGTGCCCAGCACGGGCCGCCAGTGCCACTTGACGAACGTCGCCTGCCCCAAGGCGTTCACCAGCCGGAACGTGTGCACGCCGAACCCCTGCATCATCCGGAAGCTGCGCGGGATCGCCCGGTCGGACATCAGCCACATGACCATGTGCAGCGACTCAGGCTGGAGCTGCACGAAGTCCCAGAACGTGTCGTGCGCCGACTGCGCCTGCGGGATCTCGTTGTGGGGCTCCGGCTTGACCGCGTGCACGAAGTCGGGGAATTTGATGCCGTCCTGGATGAAGAAGACGGGGAAGTTGTTGCCGACGATGTCGAAGTTCCCGTGCGGGGTGTAGAACTTCGTGGCGAACCCGCGTACGTCGCGCACGGTGTCGGCTGAGCCGCGCGAGCCCGCGACGGTTGAGAATCGCACGAACGTCGGCGTCCGCAGCGACGTGTCGTTCAGGAAGGTCGCCGTAGTCAGGTCGCCGAGCGACTCGTAGAGCTGGAAGATCCCGTACGCGCCGGCGCCCCTGGCGTGCACCACGCGCTCGGGGATGCGCTCGTGGTCGAATCGGGTGAGCTTCTCGCGGAAGTGGAAGTCCTCCATGAGCGTCGGCCCGCGCTCGCCTGCCCGCAGCGAGTCGTCCGTGTGGTCGACCCCGATGCCCTGGTCCGTGGTCATTCTGAACTCGTCGAGTGGGACGCGGTAGGCGTCGAGCTGGCGGTCCTTCGCGTCGCGCTTCTCGTACATGGAAAAATCCCCCTTGTAGCTGTTTGTTGGGCTTTACACCGGTGCCCATATGAGCTGGGCGAAACAGGGGGATTGATGATCAAGGCTGTGGTGCTCGACGTCGGCGAGACGCTGATCAGCGAGGCGCGGATCTGGGCACGCTGGGCCGACCGGCTGGGCGTGAGCGACTTTGTGCTGATGGGCGCGCTCGGCGGGATGGCCGCGCTGGACCGCCCCCACAGCGACGCCTTCGAGCTCGTACACCCTGGCTTCGACCTCCTCGCGGAGGAGGCCGCGTGGGAGCGTGACGACCCCGACGGCCTGCGCAACCGCTTCGACGCCGACGACCTCTACCCCGACGTGCGCGACGCGCTGGCCGCCATCCGCAAGGCCGGGTTCCAGGTGATCATCGCGGGAAACCAGCCGAAACGGGCGTATGACGCGCTGGTCGCCATGGATCTGCCCGTCGACTCCGTGCACACCTCCGAGGGATGGGGCGTGTCCAAGCCGGACCCCGGCTTCTTCGCCAAGGTCGCGGCGGTGGCGGGGCGGGAGCCCGGCGAGATCCTCTACGTCGGTGACCGGCTGGACAACGACGTGCTGCCTGCCGCCGCGGCGGGCATGCGCACCGCCCTGCTCCGCCGCGGACCGTGGGGCTACCTGCATGCCGAGCGCCCGCAGGCAGCGGCCGCCGACGCGGTCGTCGACGACCTGCACGCGCTGCTGCCCGTACTCGAACGCCTCGCGTGACGCGCGGGCGCGCCTGACGCCGTGCTGGGACGCCTCGCGTGACGCGCGGGCGCGCCTGACGCCGTGCTGGGACGCCTCGCGTGACGTGACGCGTGTGGCGCCGTGCTGGGATGCCTCGCGTGAGGCGCGGGCGCGTCTGATGCCCGCGCCGGGACGTCTCACGGGAGGTTCTCTTCGGGGTCGATGCGGACGGCACGCTCTTCCGCCGACAGGTCGTTGCCGTCGTCGTCGCCCCAGTCCAAGCCGAGTTCCTCGTCCTCGGTGTCGGGCTCCAGCCCCTCGTCCGGCTGCGTCAGCCGGTGCTTGGGCCGGGGCTCGCGGAGCCGGTCCTTGGTCTCCCGGCGCAGGCGTTCGTCGAGCGTGTCTCTGTGCTGGGGGTCGTCCTCGACGACTTCGTGGTAGAAGCCGAGGTCGTCGGTCCACTCCTCGACCTCGATCCCCTGTTCGTCGCTGAGGCCGAACCGGTCCGGAGGTTTTTCGGTCATCGGAAGCCTCCGTGGATACTCCGGCCTTCAGACCGGAGAGGAATCGGTCCCCTGCGGAGCAGGGCAGGAACAGGCGATTCGCCGCCAGGCGAAACGCCGTTGAAACGGTCAGTGCGGCACACTGGTTTCTCCTTGCAGGTGGTAGGCGTAGCCGTCGCC